>JBLFXD010000440.1:0-6295 GCA_047611045.1 Planctomycetaceae bacterium
CGCCGTTCGAGATGGCCGAGATCAAGCTTCTCGTGCGAGTTCCCATGGACTGCTGGCGGCAGTGGATTCGGCACCGCACGGCCAACGTCAACGAGTACAGCACGCGATACTCGATCGCCATCGACGGCATGCAGACGACTCTGCCGGGCGAGTGGCGAACTCAGGCGGAATCCAACCGGCAGGGCAGTGACGGGCTGCTGGACGACACGCTCGGAGCCGAAATGACGGCTTCCGAGAAAGAGCTGCAGGAGATGTCTCGCCGCGTTTATCAGGAACGGCTCGACAAGGGCGTCGCCCGCGAACAGGCTCGCAAGGACCTTCCGCTGTCGACCTACACCGAAGCTTACTGGAAAGTCGACCTGCACAATCTGCTGCACTTCCTGGCTCTGCGAATGGACTCGCACGCTCAGCTTGAGATCCGCGAATTCGCGCGCACGATCGGCGAGCAGATCGTCCAGCCGCTGTTCCCGTGCGTCTGGGAAGCGTTCAGCGACTACCGCATCAACGGTCGGTTCCTGACGCAGCCGGACCAGGGAGTCATCCAACGACTGATGGCTGCCGGAGCCGAAAGAGGTATCGCTCCGCCGTTCGACGAGGCGTTGTTCCTGGAAGTTCAGGACGAAAAATGGGCACCTCTGAAACGCAGCCGTGAACGCGATGAGTGTGGCGAGAAGCTTCGTGGACTGGGGATCCTTGCTCCGACGCCGGAGTGACCTGGCACACTGAAGACCGATTCTGTCAGTCCTGCCGAAACCTGCGAGGATGTTTTAGCCACAAGAAGGCACAAAAAACGCAAAGAGGCTGAATGACTTTTTGCGTTTCTTGTGCTTTTTTGTGGCCGTTCCCTACTGACTCTGTCGTGCGTGATCATTGGGACGAGTGACTAATTCTGGTTGTGGCGAGCTGAGCGGGCTGCTGAATCGTTGACAGAGCGAGAATGATGAAGTGGGATTGCGCCATGTCGCAGCTTGATCAAATTACGGCGTTGAGGATCTCAGGCGAGGACATTTCGCTGGCCGAGGTCGTTCGGTCGTTGCAGCTCAGTGGGAAGACCGAGTTACTGGCTGAGGCCGCTCGCGACCTGATTCTTCAAAGCGAGATTCGCGATCGTCGTCTGACGGTTTCGGACGACCAGTTGCAAACCGCGGCAGATGACTTCAGGCGTGACCAGAAACTCGAACGAGCTGTCGATACTCAAAACTGGCTGAAGGAACGTGGCTGGTCGATTGAGCGGTTGGAGCTGCACCTTGAACGGAAGTTGCTTCACGAAAATCTGCTCAACGAGATCGCCACAGACGACGCCATTCGGCAGCACTTTGCTGAGCATCGCCGAGCTTATGATCAGGCGGCGATTGCTCACCTCGTTGTCAGTGACCGAGCTGTCGCTGAGGAACTGCTTTCTCAGATCGACGAAGACGATGCTGACTTTGAGACACTCGTTCGTGAGCACTCGATCGACACGACGACGAATCAGAATGGCGGACGCCTCGGGCTGACCAATCGTCTGTCGATGTCGCCGCTGATTGAGTCGCACGTTTTTTCCGCATCCGAAGGCCAGGTCATCGGCCCGTTCGAGACGAAGAACGGATTCCACCTGATCAGAATCGAGCGACTGATCAGCGGGCAGCTCGACGAGAACGTTTCGGAGGCCATTCGGCGGGACGTGTTCGAGTCGTGGCTGGATGCTGAAATCGCCGCCGCGAACGTTGAATGGACGATCCTGCGGGAAGCGTAGGCGTGGGCGCCGACTAAGGTCGTTCGGCACAAATCACGCTCCCGCGTAGCGGGGACTTTTCTCGCCATGCGCCGTTCCACCCGCAACTTTCGCCGAACAACATTGGGCAGTGCCGCATTGCCCACCCTGCGGATCCTCGAAATGCCTGCCGTTCCGTATCAACCATCCCGGCCGCTTCATATACTGAGGGTTCGATTTTCATCCGACGCTCGGTCGCTCGACAGGAGTTTGCGATGCCACGGTTTGCTCGACTTAGTAAGAATGTTTCCGCTCGGCTCTTCGTCGTTGTTGCGGCTGCAGCCGTCGGAATCGCTCAGCTTTCCGCTTCGAGCCTGCTCGCCGAAGACTGGCCGACTTACCGCCGGGACAACGATCGCTCGGGTTCGACGCCTGAAAAGATTGGCGGCCCACTTCACCTGCAATGGACTTACGCTCCACCAGCTCCGCCGCGACGAGCGTGGTCTGAAGCCGGAGGCCGAACCGTCGAAGGGCATCTCCTCAAGGACCGGGTCAGATTTGACGACGCGTTCCAGCCTGTCGTCGTGGGCCAGCGCGTTTACTTCGGGTCGACAGCCGACGACCAGCTGCACTGTCTGGACCTGACCAGCGGAAAAACGCTCTGGTCGTTCTTCACCGGTGCCCCCGTTCGACTGGCACCGACCGTTCATGACAACGCAGTCTACTTCGGCTCGGACGACGGCTTTGCATACTCGCTGGACGCCGCAACCGGAGCGTTGATCTGGAAGCTGCGAGCCGGACCGGCTGACGAATGGTTCCTCGGTCGAGGCCAGATGGTTTCTCGCTGGCCGATCCGTACCAGCGTTCTTGTGGACGGCGGAATCGCTTATTTCGGAGCTGGCATCTTCCCGCACGAAGACGTCTACCTGCACGCGGTCGATGCGAAGACCGGAGAAGTTGTCTGGACTCGCGACGACATCAGCGAGAACGACGCCGCGCGAGACGATCTTTCTCCACAGGGTTACCTGCTGGCCAGCAAGGCTCAGCTGTTCGTTCCGTCGGGACGGTCCATGCCCGCAACCTTCGACCGAAAAGACGGCGTCCTGCTTCACAAGAAAACCTACAGCTGGCGCAGCACTGCTGGCGGAGTCGTCGGCGGCACGCGAGCGTTGCTCGCCGACGGACAGATTTACTCCGGAGGTGCTCACCATCTTCTGGCGATTGCTCAGGATGATGGAGCGGTCGGGTTCGGCTGGTTCGAAGGTCGGCAGATGGTTGTCGCCGGTGACGAAGCTGCGATCGCAACGGGAACCGCGGTCGCCCGAATCGATCGCATGAAGTACGCCCTCAACAGCCGCAGGACACACCAGCTCGAAATGGATATTTACAGCTTGTCCCGGTCGCTGCGTTCGGCGAAAGGCGACAAGGCCACCGAAATTCGCGAGAAGATCAAGAAGGGTCAGGCCGAGCAGAAAGAACTGGCTTCGGTGGGCGTGATCTGGCAGAAACCGAACGAGCACGACGCCGCACTTCTGATGACCGGCGACACAATCATTTCCGGCGGCAACGGCGAAGTCTTCGGCTACGACCGCGAATCCGGAGACGAAACTCTGAAACTGACCGTCGATGGCGAAGCTCGCGGCCTGGTCTTCGCAAATGGAAACCTGATCGTCAGCACGACAACGGGACAGGTCTTCTGCTTCGGTCCCGGCGAACCTGCCGACACGCCTCTGGCCGCCGCAAAGAACTATCCAAATCCGTACGCCGATGACGACGTCTCGAAAAAATGCCGCGATGCCGCGACTCAGATCGTGAGCGAAACCGGAATCACACGCGGCTTCTGCCTCGTCGTCGGAAGCGAAGACGGCCGTCTTGCCTACGAACTGGCAAAGCAGACAGAACTCAGCATTTACTGCATCGAGCCCGACGGTGAGAAAGTTCGTCAGTCGCGAGCTGCTCTTAACAAAGCGGGACTTTATGGCAGCCGAGTGACCGTGCATCAGGCAGAGCTGTCGGCAATTCCTTACTCGAACTACTTCGCCAACCTGATCGTTTCCGACACGTATCTGCGAACGGGCGAACTGCCCGGCGACTCGCGGTTGATCATGCGGCATCTCAAACCGCTCGGTGGCGTCGCCTGGTTGTCGTCATCGGTCCCGTCGAAAGCCAGCCCTGTCGAAATCAGCTGGCTGAACAAAGCCGGTCTGGCGAAGGAAGAGGCAACCGTCAAAGCGGCGAAGTCTGCAACGACGCTCGCTCGTGGTGGTCTCCCCGGAGCCGGAAACTGGTCGCACCAGTACGGCAACGTCGGCAACACGGCCGTCATCGACGAGAAGCGGGTGAAGGGTGACCTTGGCGTTCTCTGGTTCGGCGATCCGGGCCCGGGAGACATGGTCAATCGGCACGAAGGAGCCGTCGGGCCGCTGTCCGTCAACGGCCGACTCTTCGTACAGGGCGACGCGACGATCTCCGCCTTCGACGCTTACAACGGGCTCTTCCTGTGGAAGTGCGAGAACGAAGAAGCCATCCGCTCTGGCGTGTTTCAGAATCAGAATCCCGGCAACCTCGCAACGAGCGACGACCGACTCTTCAACTTCCTGAAGGACGAATGTTTCGAACTCGACGCGGCCACCGGCAAGGTTCTCGCGACTCATCGATTGCCGCCAGCGATGGACGATGACACTCGCGAATGGGGCTACGTCGCGTATCACAACGGAAGGCTCATCGGCACGGCGACTGTGCGAGCGGACGTCGAAGCCAAATACCGCCGCCGAGGCCGTAAGACGACAGACTCAACCGACGGCATCTTTGCCATTGATGTCAAAACCGGGAAGCATCTTTGGACGTATTCGGGAGGCAACATCTCGCATCGCACGATCGCTCTGGGTGGCGACGAGGTTTTCTTCATCGACAGCACAATCACCAGCGAAGAACGAGACCGAATTCTTCGAGAAGACAAGTCGGAACTTGAGCGACTGACCGGCGAAGAACTTAAGATCGCTGAAGACCGCATGAAGAAACTGGATGCTCGGACGGCAGTCGCGGTCGACGCTGCAAACGGCAAGAAGATCTGGGCGGTCGGAGTCGACGTGACCGACTGCAGCGAAATCGGAATTGGCGGCGGCAAGCTGACGATGATGTACCAGGACGGCGTGCTCGTTCTTTGCGGAGCGAACGCCAACGGCCACTACTGGAAACAGTTTATCTCGGGCGAATTCAAACGCCGCCGACTGGTCGCCCTCTCAGCCGAAGCCGGCTACACGATGTGGAAGAAGGACGCGAACTATCGACATCGTCCCATCGTCGTCGGCAACCGAGTCATCGCTGAACCCTGGTCGTTCGAACTGACGACCGGCGAGCAGCACACCAAGACTCACCCACTCACCGGGCAGGAAGTCCCGTGGAGCATGATCCGGCCAGGCCATCACTGCGGGATGCTGACCGGCTGCGACAGCATGCTGATGTTCCGCTCGGGCTACACCGGCTTTTACAACCTGGACAACGACGAAGGCACTCGGCACTTTGCCGGACACCGCCTCGGCTGCTGGATCAACGCCATTCCCGCCAACGGGCTGGTTATGATTCCCGAAGCCAGCGCTGGCTGCGTCTGCCAGTTCTCAATTTCCTCGACCATCGTTCTGGAACCGCGAGCCGCTCGCCGACCCTGGACGATCATCAGCGCGACGGGTGCTCAAACTCCGGTCAAGAAGATGTCTCTAAACCTCGGCGCGCCCGGCGACCGCCGAGCCGCCGACGGCACTTTGTGGCTGGCTTACCCAAGACCGAACCCTCACAAAGTCACGAGTCTGGACCTGGCGTTTGACCTCAAACCCAAATTCACCGCCGGCGGATTCACCAGCGTCAACGCCGCCGCCCAACCGGTGACCGGCGCAGCAACACCGTGGCTCTACACATCATGGGCCAGCGGCCTGAGCGAAATGACGCTGCCTCTTCGAGGCGAAAAGGATCGTCCGGCAACCTACGACCTGAAACTGCACTTCGCTCAGCTCCGCGAAGGCACGGCGAGATTCGACGTCGAGATCAACGGCAAAGTCGCCCTCACCAACGTCGAAGTCAGCCGAGAACGTGGAGCCGAACCCGTCGCCCAGGTAAAAGCAATCTCCGGCATCGACGTCGAACGAAACCTCACGATGAAACTCATCGCCAAAGTCTCCGCCGACGCCAAAGCCCGAGTCGTCCTGAACGCAATCGAGGTCCTGCAGAGGAACGAGGTTGCCAGCAGTAAGTAGAACGCCAAAAGTTCTATGGAAGCGTCATAGCTGGCATGGCACTGCGTGCACGGCCCGAACACACTGTGAATAACTTTTGAGGAGTGTTCGCGGTCGGCGCACAATTCATGAGATTCTTCGTGGAATTCTTAGCTCTGATCATCGGCCAGGTGGCCCGAGGCGATTGCTCGCCCCGGGCTCCCACAGATCCGTACGTGCCCACATTAGAGCATACGGCTCCTCACATCAGACGTTCGCCTCGCGAGGTCGGACGACTGAATGCACAACGCGCACGGGCGGAAGCGGGAACGACGCGAGCAGCCGATTGAACTTGTCCCAGTCCAGTTTCCGTTTGCGGTGTCGGCGGCTGAGC
>JBLFXD010000441.1:0-6295 GCA_047611045.1 Planctomycetaceae bacterium
CGGTTGAAGAAAAGTCGCAGACCGAGAAACAGCACCAGCAGCACCAGCGAAATGAACGCGAGATTGAAGTGCCCGGCCAGAAGCTGGAGCCCGATCGTGACGCTGAGGCCGCAGAGGTATCGCCAGTGGCTCGTTTTGAGAAACCGTTCCAGCCACCACAGCGTCAGCGGCAGCCAGGTTCCTCCAATGATCGCCCACTCCAGACACATCCTGGCAGGGAACCATCCGTAAACATAAATCAGCGCGGCGAGGATCGCTCCGAACGGCTTGAGCCCCAGCTCGCGAGCCAGCAGCCAGGTAAAGGCAAACGCCATGATGTAGTGCAGAATCTGAACCGCGTTGTAACCCTCGTTCACGTCGAGCAGCGGATAGATCATCAGGTGTGGAGGGTAGAACGCTCCGGTCTGACTTTCAGCGACGAGCGGGTAGCCGAATCCGCTGCGGTTATTCCAAAGCGGAAATTCGCCATCAGCGAGCCGTTCCGCGAAGAACTGTTTCTGCGGAAAGAAGTAGGTGTAAGTGTCTCCGCCGATCAAGCCTCCGCCGGTCCACAGCGGTTGCCAGAAGACGATCGTCAGGCCGACCGCCAGAGCGACCACCGCCAGCGTCTCCCGCCAGGTGATGCTCGTTTCGGCGTTGGGAAGAACTGCGGTTTTAGATTCTGAAGTCACTCGGTCGATCGTTTCTGTAGGGCTGTGGCGAATTTTTGGAACACTAATTGACGCTAATCAATTCGCAGCAGTTCACTCCGTCATTAGCGTCGATTAGCGAGTATTAGTGTTCCCTGTTCTGGCAGCCTGACAACTGACTTGAGTAGGGCGGGCACCGCCCACCAATCGTGCCATGTTTGATTTGCCGATGCTGGTGGGCGGTGCCCACCCTACCGGTGACGTTGAAAACCGCCACTCGGCCAACGGCGGAAACGCCATGATCGTTACATTGTGTCAGATCGGCAACGACGCATCTGATTCCTGTCTGTGAAACTCGTGATTCCCACGCGTGAACGTCTGCAGGTCAGCGGGTAGACTGCCGCGAACCAATGTCCGTTGCCGAGTCGTCTGTTGATCAGAACCTCGGATCATGACCAAAGGCGGGAAGTTAATCGTGGCTGATCAACGCAGCGTGCTCATCGTCGAAGACGAAGAGATTATCCGAAAGTCTCTGAAGGAAGTCCTCACCGGCGAGGGCTATGAAGTGGGCGAGGCCGAATGCGTCGCCGATGCATTGCGGATGGCTCGCGAACGCGATTACGACGTGGCCTTCTGCGACGTTCAACTGCCCGACGGCGACGGCATCGCCCTGCTGAAACGGCTGCACCAGCTGAACGCTCACACGTGCATTCTCATTATCACGGCGTACGCCACCGTCGAAAACGCCGTCGACGCCTTCAAGGCCGGAGCGTTCGATTACCTGGTCAAGCCGGTCATCTTTGAGGATCTGCTCAACAAACTGGACCGACTGTACGAGTTCCGAAAACTGTACTTCGAGAACCAATCACTGCGGCGCGAGCTGTCGCGTCAGGGAAATCTGGAAGAGATCGTCGGATCCAGCGACGCCATCAACGCTGTTCAGGACCAGATTCGAAAAGTCGCCGTCACCAATGCCAACGTTCTGCTGGTTGGTGAGACGGGCACGGGAAAAGAACTCTTCGCGCGAGCCGTCCACGCCGCCGGCCCGAACTGCGACAAGAATTTTCTGGCGGTGAACTGCGGAACTCGTCCGGTCGAGCTGCTCGAAGGTCAACTGTTTGGAAATCGGACATCGGTGCCTGGCGGTGGCCAGACGGTGGAAGAAGGCCTGCTCGTTCACGCCGGCGAAGGAACCGTTTTCCTTGACGAAATCGGCGACCTGCCGCTGAGTACTCAGGCCAAACTGCTTCGCGCAATCGAGTACCAGGAAGTTCTGCCGGCGGGCGCGTCGGAACCTCAGCAGGTCAACGCTCGGATCGTGGCGTCGACGACTCGTGAACTGGCTCGCGAAGTTGCGCAGGACAAGTTTCACGAGGATCTGTTTTACCGCCTCGACGGCGTCAAGATTCCGATTCCGCCGTTGCGAGATCGAATCGACGATGTCCCGGAACTGGTCGACTTCTTCACGGCGAAATACTCGAAGCAGATGAAGAAGCGTGTCGCCGGAGCAAGCAGCGAAACCATCCGGCTGCTGATGTCTGCCGAGTGGAAGGGCAACGTGCGGCAGCTCGACAATTCAATTGAGCGAGCCGTCATGATGTGCGAAGAAAGTACGATCGAGCCCGGCGATCTTCCACCCGATTTGTTGGGACTCGGTCAGCCATTGCCCGATACCGAAGACCTGCGGAGTGCGTTGAAGCATTACGAACGCCTGCACATCACTCGCGTGCTGCGTCAGTGGCCGGACAAACGCGAAGCGGCAAAACGATTGCGGCTGGGGCTTTCGAGTCTCTACCGCAAGATCGAAGAGCTGGGCATTGATGTCTGACCCGTCGTCGGAAGTTGTCCATCCGGCCGCGTTGCCACCGGAAGTTCTGCATGCTCGGTGTCAGGAGACTCGGACGCGGCGATCGGGTCCGGGCGGGCAGCATCGCAACAAGGTGGAGACGGCGATCGTTCTGTTCGACCCTCAGACAGAAATCTCAGCCGAAGCCTCCGAGAGACGCAGTCAGAACGATAATCGTCGGATGGCGATCTTTCGGCTGCGGCTGAATTTGGCGATTGGCTTCCGGCTCGAACCCTCACCGGATGACGCTCGCAGCGAAGTGTGGACCACTCGCTGCCGCAACGGTCGAATCAGCATCAATCCGTCGCACGATGATTTCCCATCGTTGCTGGCCGAAGCGCTCGACCGAATCGTCGCCTGCGACTGGGACGTCAGCGCGGCGGCCGAACAGCTTCACGCAACGACCTCGCAGATTGTTCGGTTGCTCAAGCACGAGCCTCGCGCGATGACACTCGTCAACCGCGAGCGGCAATCACGAGACCTGCGGCCGTACAAGTAAAAAGGCCTGCCCGAAAACTCGGACAGGCCTCTCGATCTGGAAAGTGTGCCTCGCTGAAGGTCAGTCCGCGTAGAAGCGGGTCAGCTCTTCAACAGTCAGCGGCTCCTGGATTGAGTCGCTGGTCAGGCGGGCGCGAACCCTGTGGTTACCTTCGTCAGCTCCCTGAATGTGAATCTGGAAGATGGCCGTCTTGCCAGGTTCCAGAGCGGGCAGAGCTTTGAAGACAACCAGACCGCTTTCAGCAATGTGCTGAGTTGGGCCTTTGATGTTGAGCAGCTTGACGCCGTTCGGAAGTTCGATCGACAGCCCGACGTTCTGAGCCTGTTTCGAACCTTCGTTGCGGACTCGAACTTCGTAAGCCGTTTCGCGACCGATTTCGACGGGATCGTCGAGGTCCAGAACTTCCAGCACCAGCGATGCGGTGCCTTCGATTCTGGTGGCGACTTTGGCATTGGCGATGGCTCCGTGTTCCGAGACAGCTCGGGCCACGTGGTTGAAGTCGCCGAGTTCGATCGGCTTGAGCTTCAGACTCAGGTCGATCGCTTCTTCCGGACTGACGCTTCCGACGAACCAGGTGACCGTCCGAGTGGTTTCGTCGTACTTCCCGCCACGGCTGGCGTAGAGGTATTCGAAACCTTTCGGAACGACGTACATGGCTCGCACGTTGTTGGTGACGGCCTGACCGTCATTCGTCAGTTTGAGTGAGTACCGAGCGTCTCGTCCGACGTATCGCAGAGCCGGACCTTCGACAGCCAGGTTCAGACTTGGAGCCAGCACGGCCACAGCTGCGTTGGCTGTCTGACGAAGTTCAGTTCCGGACGTGGCGATCACGCCGACATTCTGCGAACCACCAGCGACGGCGGTCAGAGAAAGTCGCACGCTGCGTTGCTCTCCAGGATTCACCGAACCAAGGTCCATCTTCAGGCGTTTGCCTTTGGGATGCTGCAGACCTTCTGGGATGGTGACTTCAAGTGTGACGTTGTGAGCGACGCCCGTTCCTGGATTGGACACCGTAACGACGTGCGAAGCAGGCTCGCCCATCATCACTTCCGACGGACCTTTCATCGCCAGCTTCAACATCGGTTCTTCGACAGCCAGCAACATCGTTGCGGCCGATGAGAATCGAACGTTCGCGTTAGCGACCAGTTCGCCTCGCTTGCTCGGAATCATCGTGATGTGAATCTCACGTTCTTCGCCCGCGTCCAGTGACGGAAACTCCCAGACGACTGACGTTTCTGCGGTAGCCGGCTTCGGGCTGGCAGCTGTCAGTCGAACCGAACGAGGGAAGAACACATCGACCACGACGTCAGACGCGTTGGCGTCGCCCGAGTTCTTGACAGTCAGCATCAGCTCGCAAGGTTGTCCGACATTGATGTCAGACTGTTTCGACCATCGAGTTTCGATGTGCGGAGCGTTCTGCGTGAAGTTGACATAGCCACCTGCCGGCCCTGGAGCCGGTGCGGCCTGCGGTGCTCGTCCCAGCGGACGAATGTCGGCGGCCGGTTCAGGCTGCAGGATTGGAGCTTCCAGAGTTGCCTGCTGACTGCCCTGACCGAGCGGCAGAAGTGGAGCAGCGCTCGTGCCACTTGTCTGTTTGATGGGTTCGGCAGTGCCGGGCTTGCGAGCGAAGTCTGCCTGGACGACTCCGCCTTGCTTCGGCTCAGCCGCGAACCCACCGGCCTGGATGATTCCGGAATTCTTAGTTCCAGCCTGCGTCGCACCGGCAGGTTGAACATCCGGGTCACGGAACAATTCTGACGCTCGTGAAACTGGTCGTCGATTGGCTGAAGGCGCTTCCGGAGTTGCCGACAACTGTCGAGTCGGAGTCTTTGCAGAACTTCCAACGGGCGGCGGTGCCGTTCCGAAGAGTTCGCGATGATAGTTCTGCAGACCAGTCGTCGAACGCTGAGTCGGCTGCTCCTGCTGAGCTGCCGGACGGTTCCGCTGGTAACGCAGAATCCCGCCGCTGTTGGCATCGCTGGTCGGCCTGGCCTGCTGTTTTGCCGTTTCTTTCTCAGTGCTGCGACTGAGGAAGTTGAGACGGCTCAAAGCGCTGGGCGTCTGAGTCGGCTGGGCATTCGTGTTTGACGGTGCTCGCTCTTGAGCGACGCCTGTCGACATCGACAGCGTCAGAGCTCCCAGGGCCGTCAGGCACCAAAAGAGTTTTCGCATTGTTCCAGTTCCTTCCAGATCGATTCGCTTAGTCAGCATTCAGTTCCAATGAGCAGGCAGGATTCTGCCAGACATCACGACGCAAGCCTTCGCGCACAGCCCGCGTAGCGAGGTACTCATCTTCGTTATCGGTCACACAGGTTGCTCCGCATGAGCCGATTTTGACGGTCGTACCGGTCTGGAAGACGGGGAAGTTTGCACAGCGAAAGATGATTTTCTGCGGCCGCACGCCAGCAACCGATTCCGCAGCCGCACGTCGAGGCACCATTCCGCGACCACACCTCGGGGCACGACTCCAAATCCGCAACGCTCCCGAGTGACAGAGCGGTCCTCCACCGGCGTTGTCACCTCTCCCACTTGTGGGAGAGGTCGCGGTCTCAGCCGCGGGTGAGGGCGACATCGGCCATCGCTCATTTCACAAAAGTCGTTTTCGCGAAACCACGTCCGCAACTTCAGGATACCCCGTTCACCGCGCGAACCAGCTCGACGAGCGTCTGCAACACCGCATTCAACTCGCGCAGATTCGGCAACGGGACGAATGGCAAAGCGGCGATCAGACAGAACAGAATCGCCAGGCAGATTAAGAGCTTCGTCATGGTCGGAGTCCTTTCAAAATGCGAGACGACCAGCATTGGCCACTCCACCATTCAGGACGCTCGACACACTCTCAACGTGACGAAACGGCGACGCTTCGTTCTTCCAGCTCGTGCAAAGTCGCGTGCAGATCGACGGCCCGCGGCGAGATCTTCACCATGTCCGATTCCAGCGTCCTGCGGAATTCATCGAGCAGTTCCAGCAGCGTTGCCTGCTTTTCATTCGTCGCCGCATGACTCTCTGGTGATTGAGATTCGAACCGGCCGCTGTCGATCATCAACCGAGCCAGCAGTTGCAACGCCTGGCAACGCACGATCTGAAACTTCGTCGCCGACAATCCGGCTGCCGCGCTGCGGAGTGCCTGCAGAGTGTCGTCCAGCTCGGAGTCTTGCGGGGATCCAGAAAACGCATACGAAACCGACGCTGGCAGCAGCTTCCGAAACACCGTTTCTTCGAGCAGCTTTCGTTCGGGAGCATTGCGAGATTCAGGCTCGCTCAACGAAGCCGGCAGACCAATCGTCAACGACAGGCGGCCCGAGCTGTCCACGTTCGGAG
>JBLFXD010000442.1:0-6290 GCA_047611045.1 Planctomycetaceae bacterium
GGATCGACTGAGGGAAAGTCCCAGGACATCGAGAATGCGCCGGCCAGTGACACGGGATAGTCAGATGCATTGAATAGACTTCCCAGCCGGTCTCTTGCGGCGTGCCTTAGTTCGTCGTAGTGCCCGTCGAGATCAACCACGGCTTCGTCCAGCCGGCTGGCGATCGAAGTCGCCCGATTATCAAAATCTTCAATCTGCTCACGGTGAATCAGCCGGATGCCCGGTTCGGGCCATGGCAGACTGATGGATCTCCACATCGAAACCGCTTCGCCGCGAATCGCCGTCAGCGCCTTGAACTTCGGATGTTTCGTATCGAGTAACTTCTTGCCGGCCGACAGAAAATCACCTTCGGCACCGAATGAGTCGGCAGCAACCGCTCGCTGATGAGGTGTCAGCGTTCGCCGAACTCCCATCCAGGTAAAGCTGAGGCGAACTGCCGCTGAGCTGTCACGCAGTTGATCTTCATGTGCGGCGTGACCTTTTGGCTCACGCATGGTTGCCGTCATAGGCGTTGCTCCTTGAAAGAGAGTTGTTGTCAGTACGTCGAAATTCTGGGAGTCAGTCAGTTGCTGGAAGGATCAGTGGTCACACTCCGACGGCGTCTGGGTGGCTTCGTCGTCGCGTGTTGAAAGACGCCGGCACGATCTGCCGACAAGCACCGCCCGCTCGCCCACTGCCGCAGTCGATCAACAGAGTCAGCGGCCGTGGTCGCAACTGGCACGACATTCAATGCCGCCTGCATTAGCGGCACATCGAGCAGCGCAGCCAGTCGGCAGCACGATCGAATTTCAGCGCCAGTCCATGATTTGTCAGTGGGCCGTTGCTGGTCGGCATCGAGGTCGAACGTCCGCAGGTGAATCTGCCAGATCGTCTCGCGCTGTTCCGCGTCCGGCAGATCAACGAAGAAAATCCCGTCAAAGCGTTCCGCTCTGACCAGTTCCGGTGGCAGCCGGTTGATGTCGTTGCACGTGGCCACGACGAACACTTCAGAAGAACGGTCATTCAGCCACGTCAGGAACGAGCCGAAGACGCGCGAACTCACACCGGAATCACCGTTGCTGCTGCCGGCACCGGAGAGGCCTTTTTCCAGCTCATCACAGAACAGAACGCACGGCGACATCGCGTCGGCGATCCGCAAAGCCTTGCGGATGTTGCCCTCGGACTGCCCGACGAGACTTCCCATCATCGCGCCGAAGTCCAGCGTCAGTGTCGGACGTCCTGTCTCATTACCAAGGCTTTTCGCAAACGCAGACTTTCCGCAGCCGGGCGGTGAGAGCAGCAGGACTCCTTTCGGCCGACAATCCGTTCTGCCATTCCGCCGGCGCAGTGCCCGCAGTGAAAACGCTTTGAGATTATCAAGGCCGCCGAGCTGATCGAATCGCTCGCCACCTCGGTACAAGCCGAGCAGCCCGCTCTTCCGCAGAGTTTGCGACTTGAGCGACCAGATAACCTCGGGTTCAACTCGTCCATGCCGCACCAGTGACAGCGAGAACGCCCCTTCCGCTTCATAGCGAGTCAGCCCGACCGCTGAGTCAAGCACTCGATCAAGCCCATCACGGTCCGGCAATTCGCCTTCTTCGGTCGCGACTTCCTCGGCAATCGTACGAAGCTGATTTCGATCCGGCAGCTCGTGCTGAATGACCACAAACTGCTTCTCCAGTTCGACAGGAATTTGCACCACTGGAGCCAGCACCACCAGAAACGACCGGTTCTGCTTTCCCAGCCCGATCTGCCTCGACATCGCCTGAATCACTTCCAGTGACCCGAGCAGCCGATGAAAGTTCTGCAGCACCAGGATTCCAGCACCGTCATCGCTGGCTAACGCACTGGCCGATTGGATCGCCGCTATCGGGTCCGTCGTCGCCACGGAATCTGCGGCAGCACTAACTCCCGCAGTCCTCAGTCCGCGTTCCACATCCCACGTCGCCAGCGACCACTCCTCATTTCGACACAGTTCCGCAATTTCCCGCAGAGCCTCATCAGGCTCAAAAGTCTCAATCCATATCCCCGCAAAGCACGCGCGCACGTACTCCGCAAATTGTTCAATCAGCATGGGTTCTCCAGATAGTCAGAGAAAACAGGAGTCAGCAGTCAGCGACGCCGTCGACTGCATCTGCGATGGCCGTCAACCACGAACGGACTTCACCGCGAGGGTCGCTCTCATCGAGCATTGCGGGAGTCATCTGTAAAACGACGTCGTGGTTGAGTTTGCGTTTAATCTGCAGCTTCAGTCGTCTGCGACCGCGTCGTGATAACTGGCTGCGGTCGAGAGTCGCACAGGTTCGTGCGAGAAGTGAATCGGCGATCGCATCAACGATGCTGCTTTCTGCCGGGCACGAAACGCGGATACGGAAGAATGATTCGATGGCATCCGGATGCAGATAGTTCTCGATGCTGCAATGCGAAGTGACAAACGCACGAGCGTTTGGACGACAATTCACACGTGATGCCGCCGCCAAACGCTGTCGCGACTCCGGAAGCGTTTCGCGATCGTAAATATGCACTTCGGATAATCCCAACGGAGCAAACCGTGTTGCCCAGAATCCAGGATCGCCACCACCGAAGGGGACAAAGATCAGACAGCCAGCTTCTTCCAGCGTTCTCAGATCGGGGGTCGCATGATCGTCGCGACGCAGAACGACCGAGATGCGGCACAGAAATTCAACGTCATAGATTCCTTCGATCAGCACAAGTAGCGGACGCGCGTTCGTGTGACGCGTTTGTTTCCGGCGCGGAGCAGCGGCTTGTAGTCCCAATGGGAACCGGCGGCGGAGCGTTTCCGATTTCACATAGCCTCCGATCGTCCAGGATTCGACTGTGCCACGCCAACGTCCGTCGAAACTCCCGTTGAGTAAAACTCTACCGTTCGCTGTTCATCCTGCCGCGCACCCAGTGCCGCTTCGAGAAACCGGCTCCCCTCAAGACACTCCTTCCCTGCGAATCCCTTCGTCTCAATAGATGTCTGACCATCAGTCTGGACAACAACTTCGATCGTCCTGGAACTCGTCGTCTTCATACGGCACCTCCGACATGAACTGTGAGTTTGATGGCTCCATCCGTCAGAGCCTGCTCGGAAACGGTATGCCCCCGACGCCGAGCTTCCAGACGAGTTTTCTCAACCGCATACATCTGCATCAGTGCATCAAGCCGCGACTGATCCCCCCACCTGCCATTGAAGTTGTCGTAATGGACGCTGCCGGACTGGACATCGCAGACAACCGGATATCTCCACTCCGGCAACTCCACGCAGTGACCAGTCGCCTCCGTGCTGAAGAGTTTTGCAGTCCGGTGGACCGGCCGCTTCAGCTGCAGTCGATCACAGCCAAGGGTGAGCGCCTCGGCGTCTCTGATCTCTGTGCGAATCGTGACGATGTGTGACATCAGGAAATTCTCCCTTTAGAGACGATGGGTTGGGTCGTGTCTTTGCATTCTGTTGGGCGATTCTGTTCGTCCCTGTTTTGCCGCTTGAGACGGGCGACGGTGGCTTTGGCCAGTAAACGCAAAAACTGCGTCAGCGGAGGCGCCATGGAGTTGTCGGGGGCTTTTTCCGAGTCAGTACGACCTTTCATTCAAACAGTCCTTTTCAAACAGGCACAAAAAAAGCCCCGCACTTTGCGAGGCCGAAGAGAAATTCAATTGCTGATTGGTTCGATGGGAAATCAAACGACTCCCGCATCAGGCAGAGGATCAAATCGGTATCGCTTGTGTTTGTGCCTTTTCAGACGGGAAACATCATCAGATGGAGATTCGATAAGCTGGTAGGGATCAACAATCGAAAGCTGATCCATAAGGTTTTGAAGTTGGTACGCTCGCTGAGCAGCCGTAATCGTAATTCCGAGCATCTCGGCAACGGTCCGCTCATTGTGCGTTTTTCGTAATTCGACGACACGTTCTCGGAACTCTTCCCGTTGAGGAGGATCAAAGAGATCGACTTCCAGCGTTCGCTCCAACGATGTATGCACAGCCTCTCGCAGCCTCCCTTCCGGGATCATGCCGGCCACGTTCATTCGAAATCGTGCTCGCAGCACCGGGCGTCCTCCATCGCAGAGCTGGTACGGGAAAACAACGATTCGAGGGACCAATCGCTGCATCACTCGGCAGAACTCCCAGCTTTCGATGGAAAGGTCGCTGAGTGCCTCGGTGGCGAGCGACTTGAGTTCCTCAATCGGCGGTACTTCAATCACGCCCGAGGGTGTCGCGGTAAGCCGTAACTTCTCAGCTTCAACTTCCCTCGCAAGCTGCTCCAGTTCCTTGAGCTCGAGACGCACTCGGTTGCTGGAGTCGCCTGACCTGATAAACCGCACCACATTCTCGATCTCACGATCAAGCCGGTCTGACTTACGGATCAGTTCTTCAAGCTGGCGGCTCCGTTGGACATCGGCTTTCAGAGCCTCTTCATTGACCAACCGGAGCAGCGTTTCGTCAAACTCCGGCAGTGCAGAGATTTCCTGGAAGACCGCATTGGAAATCCGCTCGGCCGTCAGTGGCCCATCAGCTGTGACACCATTCCAGCAAAGATGCTCACGTGCTCCCGAGCACATCAGGCGATCTGTCTGACCATGGCCACCGAAGACGAATCCGCGACCGCAGATTCCGCAAACAAGAGACTGCCCAGGAAAACGCGTTCGCTTCTTCGGAACACGCCGGCGTGTATCAACGCCGTTGCTACCCTTTCTGCGATATTTGGCATTCCGATCGTCAACCGCGGCGATGACTCGGTCGTAATACGCCTCATCAAAGAACGCAAGGTGTGGCGCGTGACGGAGCTTCAGTTCGCTCGGGTCTGCCTTAACAGAAAAGTACGTCCCGGTGGAATTGCGACGTGATTTTCGACGGTTGCGGACTCGGTAGCCTTTGAGCACCCAGTTGTGAGTAACTCGTCCGACCGTCGGACCGTCCCACTCATCCTTCCGCATGAATGTGCCTGTTGGCCGCTGATGCATGTTGAGCCAGTCAGCAATCTCCGCGTATGTCGCTTCTTCTTCGTAGAGCATCCGAAACCATTCAGCGTAGATCGGTTCCCAGTCTGGATCCTTCTGCCAATCCAGATCGCTCTTTGCACCGGGAGGCTTGATGTACCCCGCAATCTCAAACGCCGCACAGCCACCCTGCAAAAACCGACTGTTGGCAGTTCGTTTGATCCGATCCGAGGTGTCACGATTTGACCGTTCGTGGTGCCAGGCCGAAATGATCGAACGATCCTCCCAACCTGGGATCGCCGTATCGATGTGATCGTTATGAGAGATCAGTCTCGTATCGAAATCGCCACACAACTCAGCGAAACTATGAGCCTGAAGCCTCCGGATGATTCGACCGAGGTCTTCGGCCAGAACGAGGTCGAACTGCCCCGTCGTCACGAGCGCTATCAACTCCTGATAATCAGCTCGCTCGATACATTCTCCACTTTCTCGCCCCTCAAGTATTTTGACTTCGTAGGGCAAATCGATATGGGCTTTCAACCACTCCTTGTGCAAGAGTGCCTGGTCTTCCAGCGAACGTTCATCCTGTTTACCGGGGCGCGGATCGCTGACCCGACACGCAACGAGGACACGAATCGTAGCGCCATCCTTGGGCACCACTGGAGGTTGAAGTGTTGAAGAAAAGTGCGCAGCCATAGTGGAACTCCTCGACCGAAATCACAGAGATTCCAATGAGGAAGCCAATTGCCGCGATCACTCAGCCTCAAACCGATTCGGACACTCTGAAGAATGTATCTGCAGAGAATTCAATCCGAAGCGAAAAAAGACGTCCAAGGAGCGTCCCGCCTGCGCGTTCGTTAAGAAATGCCAATCGCCGGTCGTCCCGATTGGACTTACGTCGATTCAAAGTCCATGATTGCAGAGTTATTGCAGAGAAAAGAGCCCACAGGGTACCAGCCTGTGGACTCTGGCGAACCTTTCAGTCCGCACGAAGTGTTTCCGTGTTTGATTGACTGGAGGGTTAACGATGCGACAACCGAAGCCATTTTTTCGCAAATTCACGAAGAGCTGGTACGTCCAGATTCGCGGCAAACAGATCAATCTGGGCCGCGACAAGAAGCAGGCGTGGGCTCGGTATTCCCAGCTCATGGCTTCCCCTGACGAGCTGGACGCCCACACCACGACCGTCCACGGCCTGTTCGATCTCTATTTGGCTTGGGTTCAGAAAAATCGCTCTGCGGCGACGTATGACGGTAAGCGCACGGTCAGAGGGGGCGCGAAGTTTCACTGCTGAATTTGCAGTACTTCGGCGAGGAACTGATCGTTCCATCCGGCGCTTTGCCTCTTTCCTTTCAGGCTGTCTGTGGATGG
>JBLFXD010000443.1:0-6278 GCA_047611045.1 Planctomycetaceae bacterium
ACTAACAGGAGATGAAACTTCCGGCGCATCTCTCGAGCCGACCGTCGCCAGACAACCGCGACATTCACGGGCGATGGAGCCTTCGTATTTCAAAGTTTTTTCCGAAGAGCAGATCCTCACCCACGCGAAGCTGCTCGATTCACTCAGCCAGGACACACCGATCGTCATTGACCAGCAGGTTACTCCCGGAGACCGCATTCAACTGACCGTCTGCGGCTTCGACCAGATCGGTGACCTGTCGATGGTCTGCGGGCTCCTCTTCGCCTACGGCTTCGACATCGTCGGCGGCAACGCCTTCACGACTGACCACATACTGGATAGCACGCTTGCCGATTCCGATCAGCAACTTGCATCGAACGACGCCGCAAAATTCGTTGACGTCTTTGTGCTGAGTCCATCACCCGACACGGTGCTGAGTAACGTATGGAAAGAGTTTCTGACCGACCTGACATCGCTGGTCACGCTCGTTCGCGAAGGACAACTGCGAAAAGCCCAGGCCAGCCTCGTAAGCAAAGTCGCCGCTGCAATTGACGATTCGGCATCCACTCCTGGCATGCTGCTTCCGATCGACATCGAAATCGATAACGAGCAGTCAGATCGCTTCACCGTTCTGCGAATCAGCGCTGAAGACACGCGAGGTTTCATCTACGAACTGACCAGCTCTCTTGCGCTGCTGGGTTATGCCATTCATCGAGTAACTCTGACCTCAATCGGCAACCGCGCGATCGACACTCTGTTCATCGCCAGGCAGGACGGAACCAAAATCGTTCGCCCCGAAATGCAGACTCGACTGCGAGCTGCCGTCGTCCTTGTCAAACACTTCACGCACCTGCTGCCTCAGTCGCCAAATCCGCAGAGCGCGTTGCTTCACTTCGGACAACTTCTGGAACGTCTGTTCGAACGCCCGAACTGGGGAGACGAACTGGCCTCACTCGACCGCCGAGAAGTTCTGGAGGCTTTAGCTCGGCTACTGGGAGTCAGCGATTTCCTCTGGGAAGATTTCCTGAGATTGCAGCACGACAATCTGTTCCCCGTTCTGCGCGACGTCGAAGGCCTGACCGAACGCCGCAACCGAGCGCAGCTTGAGGTAGACCTCACCGAACAACTCACACACGCAGACTCGAAAGATGAGCAGCGTCGTTGTCTCAACGATTTCAAAGACCGCGAGATGTTTCGCGTCGACATGCGACACATCGCCGGACACATCACCGAGTTCGGCCAGTTCTCCGAAGAGCTGACCGACGTCGCCGAAGCCGTGACAGCGGTCGCTCTGAGACTCTGCTACGAACAGCTCGCCGCCCGACACGGCAAACCACAACAACGTTACGACAACGGTTCCCATCAACAGAACATGTCACCTCTCCCGCCTGCGGGAGAGGTCGCGGTCTCAGCCGCGGGTGAGGGCCGTCCGAACAAACTCGCCGTCCTCGCACTCGGTAAGGCCGGCGGAAGGGAACTCGGCTTCGCCTCAGACATCGAGCTGATGTTCGTCTACGAAACCGAAGGAATGACCGACGGCGACGCGCCGATCACGGCTTCCGAGTTCTACATTCATCTGGTCGAGTCGCTCACAAAAACAATCCAGGCACGCCGCAAAGGCATCTTCGAAATCGACCTTCGACTACGACCGTACGGTAGCGCCGGACCTCTCGCCGTTTCGCTACACGCCTTCGAGGACTACTTCGCACCGACCGGCCCCGCCTGGCCGTACGAACGTCAATCGCTGGTAAGAATGCGACCGATCGCTGGCGACAAACAACTCGGCCAACGAGTCATCAATCTTCGAGACAAACTCGTCTACACCGAGGCACCGTTCGACGTAAACGCGTTGCGAGCGATGCGCGAACGCCAGCTCCGACAGCTCGTTCAGCCGGGCGTGTGGAACGCCAAACTCAGTTCAGGCGGCCTGGTCGATTGCGAATACCTCGTCCAGGCTTTGCAGATCACTCACGGCCATGCTCAACCGGAACTTCGTCAGGCGGGAACATCGGACGCTCTCACCGCGCTGCACAAACACGACATCCTGACTGACCAGCAATTCGAAAAACTACACACCAGCTACGTCTTCCTGCGCCGCCTGATCGACGCCCTCCGCATGGTCCGCGGCGACGCGCGAGACCTCGCCGTCCCCTCCCCCGACACCGAAGAATTCGCCTACCTCGCCCGCCGTCTCAACTACGGTAACCGTACGAGCCAACTCCAATCCGACATTGACTCAACAACCGATACGGTCACCGCGTTGTTTGACATGCTGCTTCCTGATTGAAGTCACCGTGCGTCGCCGTTTCCGAACGTAATGCACGCTCCCGCCCATAGTGACGCAACGATCGTGGTTCAGTGAAGAAATTGACCAAGCACGAAGCACAACAATCCGAGACCGCCGCTGACAACCATGATCGCTTTCGGGACGACTCGGTTTTGCAGCTCTTCGGGAGTGACGTCCCAGGCTTTGGCGATCGGTTTCAGTTTTTGCCGCTGCTCCTGGGTGAGTTTCTTCGGCGCGCGGCGATAGTCGTAAAGGCCCCAGAGGAAGAGGACACTCATCAGAAACGTGATCTCAGACAAAATGCCCACGGATTTGGTTGCCTGTTCAGCCTGGAGTGAGACTACGCCCCACGGAATGCACGGATAACAATTGGCGTCGGGTGGCTGGCGGTCGAGCCCTGGCGAGCCCCCAGTTCACGGTTCTGTGGGCTCGCTGAAGCTCGTCCGCCAGCCACCCGGAATCCCCCCTTGTTCGCCGGATGTGTATTCAGAGATTCCAGACGCGGGCGGTGCGGTCGAAAGCGGCGGATGCTAGCTGATCGCCGGCTACTGACCAGGCAAGGTCGTAGATTGTGTTCCGGTGGCCTTTGAGCGTTCGCTGGACATCGCCGGTTGTCGCGTCCTGAATCTGGATCAGGGAGTCGCTGCCGCCAGATGCAAGGTGAACTCCGTCTGGAGAAAACTCCAACGTCTTCACCATGCCTTTGTGATTTTCGAAAGTTCGTTCCAACTTGCCCGAGGCGAAGTTCCACAGTCTGACAATCGGCGATTCTTCGCTGGCGGCGAGGATCGTTCCGTCCGGCGAGAAGGCGAGGCCCTGAATCGGTTTGGGGTGCGGGCCGATTTCTCGAACCTGCTTTTTCGACTCGACGTCCCAGACTCGGATCAAAAGATCGTGACCGGCTGACGCGATGAATTTGCCGTCCGGTGAGAACGCCACGCAACTGACAAGGTCTGTGTGCCCTTTCAGAGTCGCAGCCGCTCGACCCGCTCCGACGTCCCACAAAATGAGGTCCTTGTCGTGAGAACCTGAAACCGCGCTCGCTCCATCCGGCGACGGAACCATGCAGGTGAGGTAAGTCTGATGCCCAGGCATCGTCGACTTGAGTTTGCCTTCAGCCAGATCCCAGGTTCGCAGCGTCTTGTCGAGGCTCGCCGAAAGCAGCGTCGAGTCGCCATCCTGAAACGACACCGTGCAGATAGCTTCGCGGTGCCCTTCCAGACGGTACTTCTGCTTGCCAGAAGGCAGCTCCCAGATCTTGATCGCCTTGTCGAGACTCCCTGACGCCAGCAGCTTTCCGTCAGACGAGAACGCCACGGAGTAGACCGCGTTGTTGTGTCGCAGCGTCAGAGCAGGTTCGAGAATCACGACCAGTCACTTCTGTTTTGGGCCACGTAGGGTGGTTGCTTGCAACCACCGCCAGCACGAATGGTAGTTGCGAGCAACCACCCTACCGTCACACCAGCTCGGGCAGTGGCTGATACTTTGAATGATCGATCAGGTACTGAGGCCGGCCTGTCATGTCGTCGATCGTTGTGTGATCAACGTCCAACCCGAGGTTGTGGTACAGCGTCGCGAAGACTTCCTGAAAGTGGACCGGCCGCTTTGTCGGACGTTCTGCTCGCGAGTTTGTCTCGCCGATGATTTGACCCGTTCGCATTCCGCCTCCGGCCAGCATCGCACAACCAACGGACGGCCAGTGATCGCGACCGCCTTTCTTGTTGATCTTCGGCGTCCGGCCGAACTCGCCCCAGACAAGGACCGAGGTATCCTTGTCCATGCCTCGCTCTTTCAGATCGTCTAAGAGTGCGGACAATGCCTGATCCAGCGCCGGGATATGGTCTCGTGCGTTGTCGAAGTTTGTACCGTGCGGCTGACCGTGCCAGTCCCACCGTCCGAACGAAAGACTCACGACTCGCGCACCGGCTTCGACCAGCCGTCGAGCGACAAGCATGTCTTCGTTTCTTAGCCATCCGGCATCCCCGTATCCGGCCGGCTCTGTCGTGCCGAAGCCGTACCGCTCGCGGAGGACAGGATCTTCCTTCTCGACATCAAGCGCTTCGGCCAGCTTGCCGGATGTCAGAATGTCGAACGCCTGTTGGTAGTAAGTGTCCATTCCGTCGATCACGTCTGTGGCCTCGAGGCGAGTCTTCAGCACGTCGATCTGCTGGAGCAGCGTCCGTCGGTCTCGCAGTTTCGTCAGGTTCATCCCGTTCAGAACCAGGTCCTTGCTGCCCGAAGCGTTGGGAGCAAAGGGAGCATGAGCCAGTCCGGCGAAACCTGGTTGTCCAGGATCTGACCAGAAAGCCCCGCCAATTCGTGGCTGCAGGCTGACGGCTGCGGGCGTTTCGTTATTCACCGGGCCCTGCAGCTTTGAGATTGCCGAACCAAAGCACGGCCAGCCACCGGGCGGCTGATTCCGAGTCGGGTGACCGTGCAGGCACTGGTACGCCGCGTGTCTACCTTCTGAACCGACGAGCGTTCGAATAACCGCCAGGCGATCCATTCTCTGAGCGAGCAGAGGCATGTGCTCGCAAACGTCGATGCCGGGGACGTTGGAGTTAATCGGAGAAAACTCGCCGCGGTATTCGACAGCTGCCTTCGGTTTCAGATCGACCATGTCCTGATGAGGCGGCCCACCGGCCAGAAAGACCATGATCACGGACTTGTGCGATTTCCCGGTCCCATTCTTCGCTTCGGCCTGGAGCAATTGCGGCAGGCTCAACCCGCCCATTGCCAGGCCGCCGATCTGCAGAAACGATCGACGCGAAACGCCGTCACATAATTTGAGGCCGGATCCGTTAATGGTCAGCATTTGGTCGTCCTTCTGGAACGCTCGACGTTCACCCAGTTTCCGAAGGCATCAGCATAGCCAGACAAAGCTCGCTCGCCCAGAATCAACTGCCGTTTTGAGCCTGATCCCGAACTTCTTCGTACAGCTTACGAACGTCCGCAGCTCGATTCTTCTGCCAGGAATTCGCAGTCTGCAACTCGGCGATGCCGCTCAGCACTTCTTCAGAAACTGACAACGCCATCTCGCGAGTCACTGCGTACTGCTGAGCATTCATTACATCGGTCAGGTAGTAAGCGGACTCCAGCCAGGCGTCCGAATCGCCCGCCTGCTTCGCCGCCCAGAGTCGAACGAGTGCTGCGAACACGGTCGACTCACTCGCCAAAGAACGATCTGCGAGTTCCAGCGCCTCGCGGCCGTATCCCAGCCGTCGGTCCGGTGTCGTGACTTTGGTTCGCCAGAGAGCTCGAAAGGCCAACGCCAACGGCTGGCAACTATCGCCCGGCGACGCCGTTCCCAAAGTCCCGTCAAGCATCTGCAGCGCCGCCCAGTCTTTGCGGTAGTAGGCCGACGTCGCCTGGACGAGAGCCAGCTCCATCGACAGTCCGGTCGACACTGGTTGAATAAGCCCGACCGTACCTCGCCCCTGAGCGAGTTGCGGCAACTCCTGCTCGACGAGTTTGAATCTCGCATCGCGGTTTGCAGGATCCGCCTTCAGAACTGCCTGAAAGAATCGGCGTGATTCTTCAGCCTGCCCGCCGTAGGCCGCCAGAAAACCATCAGCCAGAAGTCGATCGACGGACTCCGGAAGTGAGTCTGTCACAGTGCGCGCCCGTTTCCGCATCTGCATTAACGCCAGTGCTCGGACGACTTTCGCCGATGAAAGATTCAGCCGGTCCATCAATGAAGGTTTGCCGGATCGACCGACCAGCGGATCGACATCTTGAAAAACAGTTTCCGCATCCGCAAGCAACGCGTCGCTGGCCAACTTCCCGGCACCAGTTGCAAGAGGATTGCGATTATCAGTCAGAGGCAACGCCCCCTCGCAGAAGGCTTCCAGATCTTCGTGCTCGGCGGCCAGTGTCGCCGCGACGTCGTACACCGTGTTCAGCCCGAGCCAGCGCATCGACCGCAAGCCTCGCCGAAGCGGTAAGCCGGTCTCGACGATCTGCTGTTCGACATTCAGCGGACTCTGCGATGCCAGAAACAGAAGCAGTCCGC
>JBLFXD010000444.1:0-6273 GCA_047611045.1 Planctomycetaceae bacterium
GCCCTGTCCCTGATCACGCAGCGACTTGTAGAGCGACTTCAAAGACTCTTGATCTTTGCCGCTAAGTGGCCGACGCCAGGCACGGACGGCGAGCCGTTCCAGATCGGCGAAGGCTTGCGACTCGGCGTTCTTCAACAGCTCACGTTGATGTGCCAACCCGCCGCGAATCTGATCGAAGAATCCGTGAATCAAGCGAAACTTGTCGTCATCAGGGTTCGCCGGTTTGAGTTCGTCCTCAACCAGTTTCACACCCAATCGATCCATGT
Organism: Planctomycetaceae bacterium; assembly: GCA_047611045.1. Taxonomy (GTDB): domain Bacteria; phylum Planctomycetota; class Planctomycetia; order Planctomycetales; family Planctomycetaceae; genus JABMPE01. The sequence goes on from JBLFXD010000444.1 coordinate 267, forward strand.
AGACCCGTTCGAACTTATACAGCAGTTCGTCTTCAACGAGTCCAGGATCTTCCGCACGCAGAAAATCGAATCGCTTGTCGTGCAGAACGTGTCGTTCCGAACGTTCGAACCACACGAACCCGCGAATCAATGTCTCGACGCTCTGAGTCACGAAGTTGATTTCTTCCCACAGCAGGTCCAACTCAACGCGTTCTTCATCCGTCAGCACTTTCTGAACGAGCGGCTGGTCGTCGCGAAAGAATCCTTCGACGAGATGGAAGCCCGCCGCCAGACCTCGGCTTTGGTCGACATAGAAGAACCGATTCGGAAACGAGTTGCAGAACTTTTGAGCGGATTCGACATTGTCGCCGACAAAATCGCGACCGGAATCGATCAACAACTTCGTCTGGTCAGAATACTTGTCAGTAGGAAGGCGATTCGTCGTCGCCTGAAGCAGCACTCCTGATCCACGGCTGTGCTCCTTCTCCAGGGCACACTCTGCCAGCACATGCCGATTGTCGGCCGCTTCCTGAGCATCTCGTTCAAGAGAAATTTCGATCAATGCGGGAGCTTTGATGACAAACGAATCCGCATCGACCTCGTGCCCGTTCGGATGTCGGCCAAATTTCAATTCTTCGGCAACTTTCGGAGCGTGCTTTGTCAGAAACTCGCGAAGCGTGATAACTTTATTTTTCTCGGCTTCCTCGTCGTTCCTGGGCAAATTTCCCGAAGTGCTCAGGATCGGACGCCGGACAATCACGAAGCTGTCACTGCTACCGTCGATGGCCGAATCTACTCGCAAGTAAAACGTCTGAGGCTTCGATTCCTTGTTATTGCCCGGACGTTTCACTCGATCAAACTGAATCAGTTCCTGATCGCGAAGATTGTTCGGGCTGAACTTGTCACGAAGTGCTGCCTGCTTTGCTCGGAAATCCAGATGTGCAATCGGCCAGGTGCCAGCTCCGGGCCTGATCATCGACTCGTTCTTTGCTCCGATATTCCGGCGTAAGAAACGAACCAGCTGATCCAGCTCCCGGAGTTCATTCGGCTTGTCATCTGGTGATGTCGGAGCAGGAACGGCGTCCCATGCCCGACCAACCTGCTTTAGAAAACCGCCTGACGACGACGCATCGCTGAGCGTCTGCCATACCAAAGCCAGGTATCGCTCGCTTAGTCCTCGCGACGTTGCCCAGGACTCGATCGTCGAGGTTTCTTGTTCGTTTGATCGGTGTCGATATCGCCACGCCGCATCCAGATAGTCGAGAATTTGGACATCGCGGCTCTGGTAGAACTCGATGATGGCCTGTTCGGTCAACTTCTTTCGCTCGTTGTACGACGTGACGGGATAAGGCGCGAACGTAATCCCATCCGTCTTAAGTACGAGATGGCTGGCGACGTGCTGCCCTGCTGCCATGTACTTTCGCAACAGGCTGGGAGACATCGTCAACGCTTCGCCCGTATTGTCGAATCCTTCACCAGCCGCTGGATCAGCAGGAAACTCGGTCGTCGCATGAATGTCGACGCCTGACAGATGGCTGACCGAGAGATCGTATTCCGTGTTCGACAACCGCCGAGGAAGCACAACTCCGGGATCGCCCGCGTTCCGACGAGCTTCCGCGATCAGCATGGCCTCGACGGCGCCGATCACCAAGTTGCGCTCGGCAATGGTCGGCTGCAGCTTCGAATCCTCGGGCGGCATCTCGCCATCACGGATGAATGCAGTGATGTTCTGCCATCGCCGAAAATGTGACGTGACACTTTTTTCCGTGGAGTACTTCGTCAGGTCCAGCTCGCCCCGTGCCTTCTTCGGATTGTGACACTCGACGCAGTACTTCGCCGTGAAGGGCTGCACGACGTCCTGATACAGATCGGCGGCGTGCGATGGACGAATGGTGCCGCTCAAAACGAGCAGCAAAGCAACCAACCATCGCACAGTGAGGATACGACGAGAATGGTGAACCGCACATCTCAATGGTGGAGCAGATTTGGCAGAAAGCATGAAGGGCGGGCCGCGACTGGGGAAGGAACATCAGGGAGGGCTGACCGTCCGCGAAGACGCTTCAGCGTTCGTCCATATTCTGACACAACATCGGCGATCAGTGATAGCGAGATCAGCTCGCACCTCGATGGCCACGTCGGCTCAAGTGAGGATCTTGTGCATGACTTCGCCGAAGTCGCGATCCAGGCGTTTGCGGCCGGGGAGTTCGAGTTGTCGAGTGTCGAGGCCGAGTTGGTGCAGAACGGTTGCGTGCAGGTCAGTCACGTAGTGACGATCCTCTGCCGCGTGAAAGCCGAGTTCATCTGTCGCTCCGTGGACGATTCCCGATTTCACGCCTCCGCCGGCCATCACAACGTTGAAGCCGTGCGGATGATGGTCTCGCCCGGTCGCTTTGGCGGCTGTGCTGCCAGCACGAACTTCTGCACCGGGAGTTCTTCCGAATTCGGAACCAACCACGACGAGAGTTTCATCGAGCAGGCCTCGTTGCTTCAGGTCCTTGATCAAACCGGCAATCGGTTGATCCACTTGCTTTGCAAGTTTCGAGTGTCGCCCTTTGATGTCGAGGTGCGAATCCCATGCTCCAGCGCTGCCAGTATAACCGTGGAAGAGCTGAATGAATCGCACGCCCCGTTCAGCAAGGCGACGTGCGGCCAGACATTTTTCGCCGAACGCGTTTGTTGCCGATTGATCAATCCCGTAAAGCGACTGCACACTTTTCGATTCCTGTTGGAAGTTCATGACTTCCGGAACCGTCGACTGCATCTGGAAAGCCAGCTCGTACGACTTGATTCTCGCCTGAAGTTCTTTGTCTTCGGGATACTTAATTCCTGCCGCGCGATTGAGTTGCCCGATCAGCCCAAACATTTCCCGTTGCTCATCGATCGTCAAATTCTCCTTTGCCGAACGGACGAACGAGAGTGGTCGCTTCGCGTCGACTTTCAGGCGAACGCCAGCATACTTCGGACCGAGGTAACTCGAACCGTGAGTCCACGCCGCACCACAGCAGTCGGCACTGGGATTACCCAGCACGACGAACTCAGGAAGATTCCTGTTGGCTGTTCCCAGGCCATAACTCACCCATGAACCGACGGTTGGATACGCCCCTTCGGTGATCTTACGCCCCGTATGATAAGTGAGCTGAGCGCCGTGATTATTGTCGATCGTCCACATCGACCGCACGACGCACATATCGTCAGCACATGACCCCATGTGCGGAAACCAGTCACTGGCCTGCAGCCCGCTCTCACCGTACGACCGATAGCCGGTCTGCAAGGGCATGACCGCTTTGTAGACTTCGCGTTTCTGTTTGGATGGATCGAGCAGATTCTCGTTGATCTTGTCTTTGTTCAGAACGTCGTCTGCGAACGGAGTTTCTTCAATCGACTTACCAGCGTACTTATTGAGAGCCGGCTTAGGATCGAAGCTCTCCAGGTGGCTTAAGCCTCCGATAAAAAATATCCAGATCACAGACTTCGCCCGAGCTTCGAAGTGCTTCCCCTGGTTGGGGGCCGACGCCTGTGCGACTCCATCTTTGAAAAGAATCGACGACAGAGCCAGGCCGGTCAGACCCATTCCTGTTTCAGACAGAAAGGTACGGCGATCGTTGATTGGCGAGTCAGACATGGCACAAGTCTCGAAGAACGCAAACGAAAGAAAAGTCGCTAACACAAATTGTCACTGTCGAGAACACAGAGTTAACGGATGGCGATGAAGTCGTTGTGGTTAAACAGAACGTTGACAAGTTTCTCGCACCGCGGCAGCGTCGCTGGTGTCGTGGAATCAGGCCGACCGTCGCCGAGGTAATTTCGGCACAGCGCGGCCTCTTCCGGGATTGGTCGTCGGTTGAGGATCGTCAGGTAGGCCTCTTCAATGAACGACTCGGGCAGTCCGTCAGTTTCATCGTGAAGACGCTTCGCCAGTTTGCTGCTGCCTTCGACGGTCAAGGGACTGTTCGCCAACGCCAGGGCCTGGTGAGGCTTCACGCTGTTTTCCCGCATGTAGCATTCCGTGACGCTGGGGCCGTCAAAGATCTGCACAAACTCAACCAGCTTCTCGTGAGCATGTCTCAAATAAATGCTGCGTCGCATCGAACTCTGAGCGAGTTTGTTGTCGATGTCCGGTCCGCCCATCGTTCGGTCAATGCGCCCTGAAATGTGCAGCAGATTGTCGCGAACGATTTCGCCTTCCATCCGTCGAGTCGGCATTCTCCACAGAAAATGATTATCAGGATCGGCAGCTGCGTTCGATGAATCGGAAAGGCTCGACATCCGGTAACTGGCACTGGTCACGATGAGTCGGTGCATTTCTTTCATGCTCCAGTTTCGCGCCATGAATTCATCCGCGAGCCAGTCGAGCAATGCAGGATGCGTCGGTTCCCGGCCGTTGCCTCCGAACTCGTTGACTGTCGGCACGATCGGCTGCCCGAAGTGACGCAGCCAGATATGGTTCATCGCGACCCGCGCGGCCAGCGGGTTCTGGCGAGCGGTCAGCCATTGAGCAAACGCCAAGCGACGCCCGTTACTCGTTTCCGGATAGACACTTTGCTTCCGAGGCACATACTTCGTAGTGACTTCAGCCGCGAGTGCCTTCTCTGCCAAACCAAGAGCCTTCTGAGCGGCGGCAACACTTTTCTTTGCCGCTGTCAGCGATTTGGTCGCTTTTGACTCGCTGGCCTTGTTCTTGTCCTTTAGTGCTTTCGCAAGAGCTGCTTCGGCTTTCGCGACCGCCGACTTGCCAGTGGAAAATTTCCAACGAGCATCGCTGACGGTAGCCTGGCGTTGCAGTTCAACCAGTTTCTGCGCAGCCGCCGTCCACGCTTCGGAATCCTTCTGGCCACCGTCTTCCAGAACTTCAATTTCGAGCACCGCCATCAGCGCCGCCAGATTTGCATCGGCCGCTTGAAGAGCAATCTCACCTTTCTCATCAGCGACCGCTTTCTCTGCCTGAGCGATCAGATCACGCTTCACGAAATCGCGACGGTCAGGTTTCGAAGCAAACAGCGGCAACGAGACCGGCTCAATGGTGAACGTCCCTCCGAGGGAGCTCGGAACGCCTGGCGGAATCGCTTCGTCCTTAAGAGGCCGCCTTTCATCTCCAGCTTCGAACAACCAGGTCTCCGCGGTCAACGAATTGTCGTAAGCTCGCGGAATGCCGTTCTTCGCGACGTCGAGCACTCCTGCAATGCGATCGGTCCGCACGTTGTAACGCTCGAAAATCGCTCGCATCGAGTAGTAGTCACGCTGCGAAATCGGGTCGTACATGTGGTCATGACATTTCGCACAGCCGACGGTCAGGCCGAGGAAACCTTGCGACGTGTGCTTGACGACGTTGTCCATCCACGCGTCGCGGTCACGAAAAAAGTTCCTCGCCAGAAACCCCGTCGCTCGAATGGCGTCTGAGTCTTCCGGAACCAGTTCATCAGCCGCGAGCATTTCGACAAGCATGCGATCGTACGGCTTGTCCTTGTTGAGCGATTCAATAATCCAGTCCCGCCAGTGCCAGATGTGCCGTTGACTGTCTCTTAACGCAGCCTTGTAACCGGCCCAGTCGCTGTACCGCCAAACGTCCATCCAGTGCCGTCCCCACCGTTCACCGTACGCAGGATCGTCAAGAAGCTTGTCGACGACATCTTCGTAGGCGTTGGGATCCGTTCTGGATTCTTCGATGAAGCTTCGAACGTCTGCGGGCGACGGGCTGAGCCCGGTCAGGTCGAGATAGATCCGCCGCAGCAGAATCTCTGGCTCCGCCGGAGCCTGAGGTGTAAGGCCTCTTGATTCATGCTCCGCAGCGATGAACTGATCGATCGGATTTCGAACCCAGTCAGTTGAAGTGACAGTTGGCTCGTCCGGGCGAACCACTGTTTCAAACGGTCGCCACTGATACCGACTCGAATATTCGCCGAACTCGACAAGCAACGCCTCAAGATTCTTTAACACTGCCTGGTCGGGCTGACTGGCGTCGCTTCCCGGAGAGCTGCCGGCAAGGATCTCTTTCAGATTCGAAACTCCATCGCCATCAGCATCTTCGTTT
>JBLFXD010000445.1:0-6248 GCA_047611045.1 Planctomycetaceae bacterium
AACGTTTTGACCAGTCTCTGCACAGCGTACGTTCCGTACGCACAACGCAATGAGTGTTCTCAACCAAAGCCGATCCGCAACATTTGAGTCGCCATACGAAAACGTTGTCGCAACTCCAATCAGGCCAGCACACCTTCGACAATCTCGCCGTGAATGTCAGTCAAGCGGAAATCGCGGCCCTGGTAGCGGTGGGTCAGCCGAGTGTGGTCAACACCGAGCAGGTGCATGATCGTGGCGTTCAGATCGTGAACGTGGACGGGCTTGTCGACGATGTTGTAGCCGTAGTCGTCGGTCTCCCCATACGTTGTCCCGGTCTTGACGCCGGCTCCGGCCATCAGCACGGAGAAACACCTCGGGTGATGATCACGTCCGTAGTTCGTTTTCGTGAGCCCGCCCTGCGAATACACCGTGCGGCCAAACTCGCCCCCCCAAACAATGAGCGTGTCCTTCAGCAGGTCTCGCTGTTTCAGATCGTTGATCAACGCCGCCGTCGCCTGGTCAGTGTCGTGACATTGGCCTTTCAATGCGGCGGGCAAACCTCCGTGATGGTCCCAACCCATGTGGAAGAGCTGAACGAAGCGAACGTCTCGTTCAGCCAGTCGACGAGCGAGTAAACAGTTCGAGGCGTAAGAACCAGATCGAGTCACATCCGGACCGTATTGATCGAGCACGTGTTTCGGTTCGTCAGAAACGTCAAGCAGGTCCGGAACGCTCGTCTGCATTCGAAACGCCATCTCGTATTGCGCAATCCGAGTTTGAATCTCCGGATCACCGACCTGTTCAAACCGTTTGCCATTAAGGGCCGCGAGTCGATCCAGCGTGCTGCGGCGGGTCGCCCGGTCAACCCCCGGAGGGTTCGACAGATAGAGCACCGGATCGCCGATGTTTCGAAATTTGACTCCCTGATGTTCTGCCGGCAGGAAACCCGCTCCCCAGAGTCGGTCATAGAGCGGCTGATCATTTGGCCGTCCGCTGCCGAACGACGTCAACACGACATACGCCGGCAAATCCTGATTGACGCTTCCCAGCCCGTAACTCGCCCACGCGCCGATACTCGGTCGGCCGGCAAGTTGGTTGCCCGTCTGGAAAAATGTAATCGCGGGATCGTGGTTGATCGCTTCGGTATGCATCGTCCGAATCATGCAGAAGTCGTCAGCGACTTTCGCCATGTGAGGCATCAGCTCGCTGAGCCACATGCCGCTTTCGCCATGCTGAGCGAACTTGAAGATCGACGGAGCCACCGGAAACTTCGACTGACCGGAAGTCATCGTCGTCAGACGCTGGCCCTTGCGAATCGAATCAGGTAGGTCCTCGTTGTAGTGCTTTTCGAGCTGCGGTTTTGGATCGAACAGGTCCATTTGCGAAGGCGCGCCGGATTGAAAGAGGTAGATAATCCGCTTCGCTTTCGGCGCGAAATGCGGCAGCCCTTTCATTCCGGCGTGAGCCTGCGGCGCGTCCGCGGCCGAAAGCTGCCCGTCGCTTTGCAGCATCGCTGCCAGCGCGGCGGCACCCATCACCTTCGACGAGTTCCCCAGAAAGACGCGACGGTTCAACGCGTCCTGGCAAGCGAGTTGTGATTTGTTTTTCATGGTTATTCTCGTGTGACAACTTCGAGATTCAGACTGTAGGGCCGGTTCCTACCGGCCGGTGGGAACCGGCCCTACAAGTGGTGACTATTCTCGTGTCACGACTTCATCAAGGTTCAGCAGAACGTTGGCCGTCAGCGTCCATGCGGCCAGCTCAGCTTGATTGATCGCGGCCGACGATTTCGTATCGCCGAACGCCAGCAGACTTTCCGCATCTGACTTCTTTGCGGTGAAGCGGGCCAGGTCGGCGTTCAGTCCTTCCTGCAGAATCATCAGTTCATCCGTCGTCGGCTTTCGAGCCGTCACCAGTTGGAACCCGAAGACCAGTCGCTCCGCAGAAGTCTTCCCGCCTTCCGTCAGTATTCTTTCGGCCAGCCGCCGTGCCGCTTCGACGAACGTGACTTCGTTCAACAGCGAAAGCGCCTGCAGCGGTGTGTTGGTCCGAGATCGTTTGACTGTACAGACCTCTCGATTCGGCGCATCGAACAGCAACATTGATGGCGGAGCCGCCGTTCGCTTCCAGACTGTGTACATCGTTCGGCGATAGAGACCTTCTCCGGCATCGTGTTTGTAGTTTCTAAGATCGCCGTACCTGCTGGTCTCGTCCCAGACGCCCGCTGGCATGTAGGGCCGGACGCTTTTGCCACCAATTTGCCGCGCGAGTAAACCGCTGACAGCCAGAGCTTGATCCCGAATGATTTCTCCCGGCAACCGAAACCGAGGCCCGCGCCATAGCAGTCGATTCTGCGAATCGACTTTTAATCCGGCATGTAGACTTCGCGATGCCCCACCGACAACGTTGCCAGATGCCTGCCGATAGGTCGCGCTGGTGACGATCAGTTTCTGAAACGCTTTCATGTCCCACGCTCGCGCGGCAACTCCAGCGACTGCGGGCGAGATCGTCGGCTCCATGAATTCTGCCGCCAGCCAGTCCAGCAGCTGCGGATGGCTGGGGTACTCCGACTGCGACCCGAAGTTTTCAGACGTCTTGACCAGCCCCATCCCGAAGAAGCGTTCCCATTCGCGGTTTATCCACACGCGTGCGGAGAGCGGGTTGTCGCGGGCGACGATCCAGCGAGCCAGACCGAGCCGGTTCAGCGGCGCTCCCTCGGGCATCGGTGGCAGAACGGCGGGCAGGCCGCGAGTGACCTTGTCGCCGGGTTTGTCGTACTCGCCGCGTGTCAGAATGAACGCGTCGCGCGGTGCCACTTCCCGCATGATCATCGTACCGGGCAGTTTCTTCCGGAAGTCGGCGGCTCGCTTGCGGGCGGCTGCCAGAGCGGTGTCGGCTTCGCGCAGTTCGTTCGGAACGTTTGCCCGGAAATACTTCTGCAGAGTCTGTTGCTGCTTCGGTTTTCGTTGGTCCGCCGCGACTGCCAGGACATCTCGAATCTCCTGCGGAGTAGTCGACCCGTCGAGCCCCAGCGATTCGGGAGCCATTGGCGATACCGAAATCCGGAACCGTCCGATGTTGTGTTGAGACAGCGCTTCGTGATGCAGCGTGATGGCGATGGTCGCGTCGGCCGGCACGTCGATCGGCACGTCAAACGCGAAGAGTGCTTTGCGAGGTTCCTTCTTTGTCGGACCGTCGACAGCCCACCCGTTCCCTTTGTTTCCGTCATTGACCATCGCGATGGTCCAGCCCTTTTGCGAGTAATCCGCGACGGGCTGGCGAAGCTTGATCGGCTGCGGCTTCTTCAGACTGGGCGCGGTGAGCTGTGCCTCAAGTTTCGTCAGCACGAAGTTGCCGTTGGGGTACCGCCCCAGACTCTGCGCCGGAAGCTGCTTGTCAGGAAAGCATTCCAGCAGCAGGCCGCCGAGACTACCAGCCGCAACCGGAGCGTTGACCGAGTAAACGTCGTTAGCCGCGTTGGGTCCGGACGCCAGCCAGCTGCCGTCTGCCTGCCGCTGAAACTTTGCGCCGCCGCTCGATGAGATTCCATCCGGCTTCAGCGCGGTCCAGGGTTCCGCCTTCGATTCCAGTTGCTTGCGAAACTCCGGTTCCCAGGCGGCGAGTACTTCCGGCAGCCGGTCGGTCAGTACTTTGACTCGATCGTCGGTGTCGCGAACCTGATCATCCAGCCGAGCCAGTTCGGCATCCTGCTCGGGAGTCGATACCGAAATCGTCGGCTCCGTGTTGTTCCCCGCGTTTCCGTTGGGCGCGAGGACGCCGGATTCATCGTTCGAGTTGAAGAACGCGAACATCTGGTAGAACTCGCGCTGTGAGATCGGGTCGTACTTGTGGTCGTGGCAGCGGCAACAGTTGAACGTCAGGCCGAGCCAGGTGAGCCCCGTTGTTTCGACTCGATCGATGACTGTTTCAACGAACCATTCTTCGACGATGCGACCGCCCTCGCCGTTGAGTCGATGATTCCGGTTGAAGCCCGTCGCGATGATCTGATTTCGAGTGGCGTCCGGCAACAGGTCACCGGCGATCTGCTCGACCGTAAACTGATCGAACGGCAGATTGCGGTTGTAGGCGTTGATGGTCCAGTCCCGCCATGCCCACATTTCGCGGCTGGCATCGACCTGGTAGCCGTTGCTGTCGGCGTATCGCGCGTAGTCGAGCCACGTCAGCGCCATCCGCTCGCCATAGTGAGGCGACGTCAACAGCCGATCGATGACCTTTCCATAAGCGTCCGGCGATGTGTCGGCCAGGAAGGCGTCCACTTCCGCAGGCGTCGGCGGCAGCCCGATCAAGTCCAGCGAGACTCGCCGAATCAGCGTTTCACGATCGGCTTCCGCTGACGGGTCGAGCTTCGCCTGTCGCAGCCGCGCTTCGATAAACCGATCAATCGGGTTCTTTGACGCTGCGAAGTTTGCGTTTCGCGAACCGGCCGCCGGAGGAACATCAGGGCGGACGACCGTCTGAAACGCCCAGTGACCTTCGTATTCGGCGCCTTGCGCGATCCAGCGTTTGAGCATTTCGATCTGCTCGGGCGAGATCGACTTACCGGAATCCGGCGGCGGCATCACGACCGATTCATCCTTCGACGTCACGCGACGGACGAGTTCGCTGGCCGAAAGATCTCCCGGCACGATCGGCGTACCTCCGGACTCTGACTTCGCGACAGCGGAGTCCCGCTGATCAAACCGGAGCCCCGCCTGTCGCTGTTGATCGTCAGGCCCGTGACAATGAAAACACGCGTCCGAAAGAATCGGTCGCACGTCCCGGTTAAACGAAACGCGATCATCGTCGGCCTGCACTTGCGAAACGCAAGCCAGCATCGCGCACAACGTGAAACAGCATCGAACCATGAGTCTGCTCATCGAGATCTCAAATCCGGGGAGGGGAGAATCTGCGGACCGGCTGACGGAAAGGGGCATCGACGCAGCCCGTCTTCAAGCATCCGTTTTACAGTGTATGCATTCCGGAAGGAACAGCCCGAGCGCCGCGGCCATCTTCCATGTCATTCCCGCGTAGGCGGGAACCCAGCTTTCATTGAGCACGCCAGGGCAGTCGCTGGGTGCCCGCCTGCGCGGGCATGACCGGTTTCAGGCGGTCGGGCTACTCATCGCCACTCGGACGCCGGCGACTCTGTTTTTTATCGGACTGCTGCTTTTTGTCTTTCAGGCGGCGCTGCACGGAGCCTCTGGTTCGGCGGGTTGGTCGTCTCACGCGAGGGGCGACGGCGACTTCCAGCAACAGTTCCCGCAGCTTTTCAAGGCAGTCGGCGACGTTGCGACCCTGATCACGGTACCGCTGACTGGTCATGACGAAGTCGCCCTCTTTGGTCATGCGTCGGTGGTACTTCGCTCGAAATCTGCCGAACACATCCGGAGGCAACGTCGGCGACTTAGTCACGTCCCACCGCAACGTGACTTTCGAATTCACTTTGTTGACGTTCTGTCCTCCGGGGCCGCCGCTGCGAGCGAACGTGAAGTCAAACTCGGTATACGGGATTGAAATTCGATCGTTAACACGCAACATGACAGCGTCTCCCGGGGTTTTCACATCCTCTAACATGGTGCCTCGGAATGATCAGCCGCAGATACGCGCAGATGGACGCAGATCATTACTTCGAATCTGCGTCCATCGGCGAAAATCTGCGGCAAAACCGGGCACAAACAATTGGCTTGCCGGGCGGGCGCAACCTATTTCAAAAACACAAACTCTTTGACATTAAACAGGACATGGCACAAGTCCTTCCACGCTCGCACGTCGGTTTCCCAGTTGGATGTTGCTTCGTAAGCCGCGGTCTGAGTCTTCAGGAATTGGATGCTGTCCTGAATCTCTGACTTGGTGGCGAGCCGTGCAAATCCGCTCTCGTATAGGGAATTGATGCGAGCTTCAGCAGACCCCGACTCCACTGCCTGGGTTCGCTTTGCCCAGAGTTCGGCCTGCTGAGCGACGAACGGATCGTTCATCAGGATGAGAGCCTGTGCCGGAACGTTGGACTGAGTTCGCCGGCCGATCGTCGTAAACGGAATCGGCGTATCAAAAGCGAGCATCATCGGCGGCAGGAAGTTGCGATTGACCGACGTGTAGATGCTGCGTCGACCGTTGCCGTCCAGCGGGCCAGTACCGGGACGCCCTCGCCCCTGCATGAATGCCGTCACGTAAACGGGAACCGGCGGCCCCAGCAGCGTTCGATCGAGCCTTCCCGAAACGGTCAACATCGCGTCGCGAATGGCTTCTCCTTCGAGCCGCCGGATCGGCAT
>JBLFXD010000446.1:0-6244 GCA_047611045.1 Planctomycetaceae bacterium
GTGCCACTCAAACCGTTTCACTCGTTGCCCCGGAGCTGGTCTTTTCCCAGCCGTTCTCGGCGTTGGAAATTGACTCCCGACCGGTTGTTGCTTCCAGCGAGACCGTCATCCGAGGCCAGACCCCCAGCGCGGCGTATGACGAAGAACCAGCGCAGGCGAATCTGGGAAGCCAACAATATCTCAGCCCACCGCCGATGCAGCACGCCAGTCAGTGGAACCCGATGGCCCCCGTCTGGCCCGGCACGCCGCTGATGGCTCCCGGCGGAGTCGGACAACCCTTCGCCAGCGTCCAGGGAATCAACGGAGCGAAACCGTTCCAGTTTGGGTGGACTCGAAAACTCGACGTCGGATTTCTTCCCAAAGAAAGTACCAGTAGTACCGGCGGCGGTGCTGCGGGCCAGTTCGGCGTTTTTGAAGTGAACTCCGAATTTCGCTATACAGCCCCACTTCCGACTCAATGGATCATGTCCGTCGCCCCCCAGTTCAATCTGCGAAACTGGGACGGACCTGGGGCTCCGAATCTTCCCGGCGACGTCTACCGATTCGGCCTCGACCTGCAGTTGACCACTCCGACAGTTGGCGCATTCACCGGCGAGCTTTCTTTTAACCCGTCGCTCAATACCGATTTCGACATGAGCCCCGGCTCCGACGCCTGGAACTGGGACGGCCGCGGAGCCATCTTCGTTCGTGCAAACCCGACAACGCTCGCCGTTCTTGGAGCAATGTTTTGGGACCGCGTCGACGACCGAGTCCTGCCTTACGCCGGTGTTGTGTTCACACCGAACGACTACTTCGAACTCCGAGCTCTGTTCCCGCAGTCTGAAGTCAGCTTCTTCCTCGGGACTCCCTGGGGGGTTCCTCAGTGGCTGTACGTGAACGGCGAGTACCACGTCGAATCGTACGAGATCGGCGGTATCGCCGGCGGACGACAGATTCAGCTTCAGGACTGGCGAGTGATGCTCGGAGTCCGCAGCGACTCGGGAGGCGTTCAGAGCTTCCTCGAAGGCGGCTGGATCTTCGATCGGGAAGTCGACTTCAGTCGCGGCGGCGGAAACTTCGACGTCTCATCCGGCTTCATCGCCCGCTTCGGCATCAAGTTCTAAGGCAGGTCTTTCCTTGTCGCACAAACTCTTTGCTATGCGGTTGCCTCAACTCGGATGATGGCCGGTGCGAATCTCGTTTGACTTGGATGACACGCTGATTTGCTACGCGGATTCCGTTCCCAGGGAACCCACTCGCGTTCCGTTCTTTCTTCGTTGGTGGCTCAACGAACCGCTACGTCTCGGAACGCGTGAGCTGATCCAGCAACTCCGCCAGAGGAAGTGCGAAATATGGATATACACATCCTCGTCCCGCACTCGTCGCTTGATCAGACTTTGGCTGCGGTGCTATGGGATCGCCATCGATGGTGTAATCAACCAACAAGTCTACGCTGAGTATCTGCGTCGGAATCCCGTGACTATACCCGCATCGAAGAACCCTCGATCATTCGGGATCGACCTGCACATCGATGACTTGCCCGGCGTGTTCGTAGAAGGCGAGCAACATGGGTTTGATGTGCTCGTCGTCTCGCCGGAAAATGAGTTGTGGGTTCAGGATGTCCTGGCGAAGGTCGATGCCGTTCGCGATGCTCCTCTGTCACCGCTCGCAAAATCCGCATGACAAAGCCCGGCATTCACTACGGGCGTGTGATTTCGGCTTTTTCACGAAGCTGCGAAATCAGTCCGTCCTGCAGTTTGCCAGAAAGCTCCTGGAAGATTTCGCCGCGAGCGTCTTCGAGGCTCAGGTCGCCGGGAATGACTTCGGTGACGGTCAGGATGTGAATTCCGAATGGCGTTTCGAACGGCTCGCTGACTTCGCCGGTTTTGAGTACGAACGCGACTTTCGTCAGGTCTTGCGGCATCCGCCCGCGGAATGCGAACTGCCCGAGATTGCCGCCATCTTTTCCGCTGGGACTGTCGGAGTGTTCGGCTGCGGCTGCGGCGAACGTTGTTTTCTTCTCGACGATGGACTGGCGGATCTCCGAGAGTTGCTGTTTCAACGCGGCCTCGCCTTTGTCTTTGGCGTCGCGGGGCAGGCGTTTCACGATCTGAGCGGCTCGAACTTCCGTTCCGTCAAACTTTGACCGATTGGTTTTCCAGTAGGCGGCGATGGCTTTGTCGGTGATCGCCAGTCTGGCGTGGGTTCTCCAGGCAAGCGGCAACGCGACTTCTTCAGCGAACGATTCTCGCGTGTAGCCGAGATTCTTCAGGGCCTCGTCAAAGTTGAGCCCTTCCTGAGTGATCAGCTTCTCGGCGCGAGCGACTCGCTCTTTAACGATCGATTCCGGAGCTTTGATCTTTCGGCCGCGGAGAAACCCTTTCAGCAGGCTGCGGTCGATTAACAGCTCGATGTACCGCTCACGAACCGAAAGCCGCAGTTCTTCGCGGACGTCGCGCGACAGGTAGAGAAACTCAAGGTCGCTCTCGGTAATTGTCGTTCCGTTGACGACGGCGAGGGCTGTCGGAGCCTCGTCAGCCTTCACGGCGAGGGCTTGCAGCTGGACGGTCGCCAGTGTCGCCATCAAGATTAGGAATGCTGCCGGTGGAACTCGGAAGTTGCAGGTCACGGTGTGACTCCTTTTCACGCCTTAGACTTAACTCTTTGAGATGAGCGGCCGTGCTAAACGTATTCGCGTTTCGGCGGCGGCTGCCAGTCGTCCTCGTCTTCTTCGACGGGGCCGATCATCTTCAGCAATGCCTGAGTTAACTCCGGCAGCCCTTTGCCAGTAACTGCAGAAATCTGCATGACGGGTTTGCCGATTTCCTGACTGAGTCTCTCGACCGTTTCAGCGGCCTCTGGTAATTCACACTTCGTGACGATGGGCAATTCCGGGCGATCGAGCAGCGACGCGTCGTACAATCGCAACTCGTCACGGATGTTTCGGTAATTGTCAATCGGGTCGGTGCCGTCCATCGGAGCCGGCTCGATCAGATGCACGAAGACTCCAGTCCGCTCGACGTGCCGCAGAAATTCGTGGCCCAGTCCGACGCCCTCGTGAGCGCCTTCGATCAGGCCGGGAATGTCGGCGATCACGAACTGCTCTCCGTACCCGACTCGGACCATTCCCAGGTTCGGGTACTTTGTCGTGAACGGGTAGTTGGCGATTTCCGGCGTCGCGCGAGTCATTCGGCTGAGCAGTGTCGACTTGCCGGCATTCGGTTTTCCGACCAGTCCAACATCGGCGATCAGCTTCAGGTCGAGCCGAATCCTGCGTTGCTCGCCGAGCTGACCTGTTTCAAATTCGCGAGGTGCTCTGTTGATCGAAGTGGCGAAATGCTTATTTCCACGCCCACCGTGTCCGCCTTTCGCGACGATTACTGAATCACCGTCACTGTCCAGGTCTCGCAGCAGGTTTCCGTGTTTCGAGTCGTAAATCAGCGTTCCGACGGGAACCTCGATAAAGGAATCTTTGCCGCGTTTTCCCGTCTTCAGTTTTCCCAGGCCGTGTCCGCCCGGCTCGGCATTCCAGTGTTTATGCCCTAAGAGGTGTGCCAGATTGGTCAAATCTTTGACTGCCTTGACGACGACACTTCCGCCGTACGCACCGGCGCCGCCGTCCGGGCCGCCGCGCGGAACGTGAGCTTCCCGGCGGAAACTCAGGCAGCCGTTTCCGCCATCGCCGGCTTTGCAGAGGAGCTCAATCTGGTCAATAAACATCGTCGCACTTCTCATTGGGGTTTGTTACGAGGCCGCAGGATACCGAAGCAACTGTGCAAAACGTAGGGTCAAACTTCGTCCTTCTGCGAGCTTCGACAGGCGGCCGTTTACTTTGAACGCCTTTGGTTGGGACGCCGTCATGGCCGCTTCACGCCTTGTTATTCCTTTTCCAATTCACTTCGGCAACGCATACTGGCCGGTCTGTGCCTTGCCGATTTTCTCTCAGGAGTCCCGCGATGAGCAAACTCGTCCTCACTCTGTTCGCGGCTTCGACCGCGCTGGCAAATCAAACTCTGCTTGCGGGCGAGCTGTCTCATGACGGTTGGGAGTTCGAATCGCCGCGCGAGGAGATTCAGCCGGGAGCATCCTGGCTGGCCGACGGAGGCCGGACGGGCTCGGGGGCTCTGGTGGTTCAGTCGGACGATCGAGATGGCCTCACAGGAGTGTGGAAAAAGACCGTACCCTTGAAAGGCGGCGGGTATTCCCGGTTCACGGCCTCTCGCCGAGCGACGAATGTCAAACATGTTCGACGGACGGGAGCTGCTCGAATTATCTGGCTCAACGACGCCGGGCAGAAGGTTCGACATGACGAACCCTCTTTCGCGTCCTACCGTCCGGGCGAGCGACCTCGCGCCGAGCCGGAGTTTCCCGCTGATGGAGCAACGACTAACGGTTGGACAGAAGTCGCGGGAACTTATCGAGTACCGACCGACGCGACGCAGGCGCGGCTCGAACTCCATTTTCGCTGGGGCGATCCGAATTCCCGCGTCGAGTGGTCCGACATTTCGCTGAAGAAGATTCCGGCACCGAAGCGTCGGACTGTTCGGCTGGCGACGATTCATCACCGGCCGCGCGAAGGAAAGACTCCGAAAGACAAACGCGAGCAGTTCGCACCTCTGATCGCGGATGCCGCAAATCAGAAAGCAGACTTTATCGTCCTGCCGGAAACGCTGACGTATTACGGAACTGGTTTGAAATACGTCGACGTTGCCGAGACCGTCCCTGGACCATCGACCGACTACTTCGCCGGGTTGGCTAAGAAGCACGACTTGTACATCGTTGCGGGGCTGCTCGAACGTGACGGACACCTTGTCTACAACGTGGCAGTGCTGCTCGGACCCGATGGAAAGATTGCAGGAAAGTACAGAAAGGTCACGCTGCCTCGTGGCGAGATCGAAGGCGGCATCATGCCGGGCAGCGAGTATCCCGTGTTTGAAACCCGCTTCGGCAAGGTCGGGATGATGATCTGCTATGACGGCTTCTTCCCGGAGGTCGCGCGCGAGTTGAGTAACCGCGGAGCCGAAGTCATTGCCTGGCCGGTCTGGGGCTGCAACCCGCTGCTCGGAGCCGCGCGAGCCTGCGAAAACCACGTTTACGTTATCAGCAGCACGTACACCGACGTGTCGTCCAACTGGATGATTTCAGCGGTCTACGGACACGATGGCAAGCCGCTGGCCCAGGCGAAAGAGTGGGGCTCGGTCGCCGTCACCGAAGTTGACCTCAACAAACCTCTCCACTGGCAAAGCCTCGGCGACTTTAAAGCCCAGATCGTCCGCCATCGCCCGGTGACGCCGGGCGAGTCAATCGTGAAGCCGTAGGGTGTGACCAGCGGAGCAAGTCAAACGGCTGGTGTGCCGGCGTGGGCGGCTTTCGTTTCGCCAAAGCGTGAGCAAAGCTCGAAAGATCTCCGCGCAGGAACACCGCAATTATCATTCGGCCCGCTTGTCACACCCTACGTTGCGCTGCAATCGTCGGACGACGAGCACGATGGCGATGACGTAAGCGGCTCCGGCGATGAGCAGTGGGTAGAGGAGCCACGGGTACGCCACGAACAGGCTTTCGGCGAGCCATGCCTGCGCGAAGCACAGCGGGGCCATGCCCAGCCCGGTTGCGAGCATGACTTTCCAGATGGGGATTCGCGTGAAGCCAGCGGCGTAGGAAACGAGGTCGGACGAGGTCAGCGGGTTGACTCGCAGCACGAAGACGAGCCAGCCTCCTCGACGGTCGAGTTCTGTTTGGGCTTTCTCCAGCGACTCTGCCGGGAACAATCGAGTGAGCCAGGTTGAGCCGATGTTCCTGGTGATCCCGCAGGCGATTCCCGCGCCGAGAACGTTGCCGATCAAAGCAAGTAGTCCACCGACGAAGCCACCGAAAACGATTCCGCCAGGGGCGTAGAGCATCAGCCCGGGAATTGGTGCGACGACAACTTCGACCGTCACGAACGCGACATAAACGACGGGCGCAAGCGGTCCGCAGGCTTCGAAGAAAGACTGCAGCCGTTCGACTTTCCAGGCCGCCGACTGATCGCTTCGGAGAAGATCGAACACAATGCCGTCGGCCTGCCAGGATTGGGCTGCAAGGCCGACTCCCAAAAACAGGACGGCCAGGCCGACTGACATGAACGCACGGTTTCTCCGTGGCGATGGCTCTATGGCGGATTGTTCCGAGGCGACCTCATCAGACATGGCGGGAGATTATCGCATCGTGACGAAGCGTCCCAGGCATGTGCACAGTTCTGGAATCGGCAACGCAAGTCACGGCTGCC
>JBLFXD010000447.1:0-6230 GCA_047611045.1 Planctomycetaceae bacterium
TCCTGACGTAAAGATGATCGTCATGATGCTGTCCGGGTCGATCTTCGTCAGACCGAGACGACGCTCCAGCAGCGCGATCGGTTCAACAAATGCCGAGAACAATGCGGCCGCTTTGTCGCCGCCGGTGATTTGCGTCTTGAGGTCTTCAGCAAAGACGACTTCCGCATCGAGTTTCATCGGTTTCTTTTCGAGGAACTTCTGGCTCGTAATGACGTGCTTGATGCCGGCTTCTTTGATGCAGAAGTTGAGCACTTCGTCTGACAATGTGTAGTTCAGATTGACCGCGACTTTGCCCATTAGTGAAAGAGCGGCGTTGGTGATCGCTCCGCCAGCGGACGGAGGCAGCAGGACTCCGACCATTTCTTCGTCGCGGTCCAGGACGCCGCGCTCGAGGACTCGGCGAAACGCCAACGCTCCGGTCAGCAGTTTGCCGCCGGTGATGTCGGCGCCGGCTGAGTCCGCCACTTTGGACCGGAATCTCGCCTTGCGACACGCTCGCAGGAACTGCCGGGCGGGGATCAGAGCGGATTTTCGATGTGACACAGCCTGGACTCCTAATTCTTCGACAGCCTGTCGAACTCGCGACACGTCATGCGCGTCGTGCAGCGGTTCGCCGAACATAATGGTGAATGGGTACGGCCAGCGACGTGGCCACTTCCAGAAAAACTTGCCGCCGTGGTAGCTGAAAATGCTGCCCCACAGCTCGTCGAGATAAGTCGGGATGACCGGCACGCTGGTGCCTTCAACGATTCGCAATAGTCCGCGCTGAAACGGAAACAGTTGCCCCGTGCGAGTGAGCGCTCCTTCGGCGAAGATGCAGACCAGGTCGCCGCCTTCTGCGGCTTTGCGAGCTTCTTTCAAAGATCTCAGTAACGCTTTCGGTCCGCCGTTCGCTTTGATCGGGATCGTTCCGTAAGTTCGACACAGCCAGCCGACCGGGCCGGGTACGTCGACATAGTCTGCGTACGCAAGCATCCGAATCGGGCGGTCGGACATCATGATCAGCAGGATGCCGTCGAGCCACGAAACGTGATTACAAACCAGCAGCCCGCCGCCTTCCTGTGGGATGTGTTCCTTGCCGACGACTTTGATTCGGTAAAACAGGTGGCTGAACACCCAGACGACAAACCGAATCGTCGCCTGAGGCAGCATCTGAAACGCGTAGATGATGACGGGAATCGTGCCCAGCCCGCAGACCAGGAAGATCGATCCGGCGTCCATCTCAAGGATGTTGCCCATCACGTAGAACAGCCCGGCCGCCACCAGGATGAAGGCGAACGTCAGGAAGTTGGTCGCGGCGAGGATCGTTCCGCGAGTTGCGGTGTCTGATCGATGTTGAAGGTTGGCTTCGAGCGGGATGTCAAACAGTCCGGCACTGAAGCCGAGCAGAAACAGCCACACGCACGACCACACAAACGCCGGCTGCCCGATCGCCGGCAGCGATGGATCAACGAAGTAGCCCGAGACGTAAAGCAGGATGGCACTGACGGTAATTCCGCAGGCTCCCAGAGGCACGATTCCCAGCTCGACCTTGCCGCCGGAGACGATTCCCGCAAAGACACTGCCGCCGCCGAGGCCCAGCACAAGCGTCGCCATCAGCAGCCCGATCGTGCTTTTCTCCAGACCGAGGACGTGTTCAGCGAACGGGTCGATATTCATCTGAGCCAGCGAAGCCAGCATCCAGAAGAAGGCGATGCCGAGTGCCGTTCGGAAAAGCGGCCGGCTCGATTTCAGGAGTCGCAGGTCGCGAATCGTTGCGCCGGCAATGTTCAATTCAAGTTTGCGGCTCTTATCCGCAGGTGGCAGTCGTCCAATGACAAGGCTCGTGAAGAGTCCGGCGATGGCGACTCCGATCATGGCCGCAGCGGGCAATTGCAGTTTGGCCAGAGTGGCAGTCTCAATTAACGGTGGCGCATCTGCCGGTGTGTCTGCCGGTACGAGCAGGCCGTAGAGCCAGTATCCCAAAGCGGTACCGATTGCGGACGCGCCGACGGTTACCAGTCCCATCGCTCCGTTTGCCGTGGAAAGATGCTTGTGAGCCACGGTTTCCGGGATGGCTCCATATTTCGCCGGGCTGAACAGCGCACTCTGGCCGCCCATTAACGCGACGACCGCAACCAGCAACCAGATATTCCCCGACATGATCGCCAGAATCCCAAGGATCATGATGGCGATTTCGGCGATTTTACAATTGACGATGACCGACCGTTTGCTGAAGCGGTCGGCAAAGAACCCGGCCGGGACCGCGAGCAGAAGATACGGCAGCGTGAAAACAGCAGCCCCGATCGCAAGAGCCGCTTCGTTTCCCAGGACCGGCTGAGCGACGCACACGGCGAAGAAGCGGAACATGTTGTCGTTCAGCGCGCCGAGCATCTGTGTGAACAGAATTCCGAGATAGCTTCTGGAGCCAAGTCCGCCGCGCAGGTCGGCGGTTTCGAGGCTGGATTCTTGACCGGTCATTGTCGCTATCCTGTTTCCGCGATGGGACGCGGTGGTTTGTCAGTCGGTTTCCAATGGCGAGTGATCAGGCGTCAAAGCCGCAGCAAAATAACGCACCAAAAACTCAGAATTCTGCCGCAGACGCCCCGCGTGAGAGGCAGCTTTTGCGGATCCCGAGCGGCTGAAACTCGATTGGAAATGCGAATCAGAACGATTCCGAGCCAATCGACCAACACCATCTGGCGGGTTTTAAGGAGATCGCGACCGGAGCGACGACTCAAGCTGTGGTTTTCAGTGGCCCGATCGCCAAGGCTGAACAGTCACGAACGGTAGGGTATGTCGAGCGCAGCGCTGGCGTACCATGTTTTTCCTTGCTGCTGGTACGCCGGCGCGGAGCTTGACATACCCTACGGCTCGGTCAAGTATCGCTCGGTCAGGCGTCGCGGTTGGCGCCGGGAACCCAGAGCACGCTGGACTTTCCGAGGTCGTTGCAGTGCTGAGCAAGGACGAACAGCAGGTCGGACAGGCGATTCAGATAGCAAACGACCTGTTCGTTGACGGGCTCGGTTTCTTTCAGAGTCCACACGGAAATCTCCGCTCGACGACAAACGGTCCGAGCCAGGTGCAGCCATGCCGAAGCCGGCGTCCCGCCAGGCAGGACGAAACTCGTCAGCGGTTCGAGCGGTTCGTTGATCTCGTCGATGCAGCCTTCCAGCCAAGTGATCTGCGAGGCCGAAACCCGCAGCGGCGGATGCTCCGGCTGCTGCCCGTCGGTTGGCTCCGGCACACAAAGATCCGCACCGAGATCGAACAGGTCGTTCTGAATCCGAAACAGCCATCCATCGATCTGCTCGGACAGCTCGGCGGTGCGGACGAGGCCAAGCACCGAGTTCAACTCGTCGACCGTCCCGAACGCCACGACTCGTTCATGAGTCTTCGCCACGCGAGACCCATCGCCAAGCCCCGTCTGCCCGGCGTCGCCGCTCTTCGTATAAATCTGATTCAGAAAAACCATTCCGTCTCCGTGATGCTTTGATCCGTCCTCCCACGATCGAGGCATTCTTGAATACCGCGCAGCCATCGTCTACTGAACGACGCGACGGGTCCGCAAGGGGATCTATGCAGCGCGTCGTTCGTCGCTCGGTGGCCGTTGGACTTCTGAACTGGATTGATCCGTAACCCGTTCTTTCCGCTGGCGTAGTTTGCGTCGTCGACCGATTCGATAGAGCGAATCGAACAGTCCCGGAAAAACTCGCCGAATCGCATAAAGCATGTGGGCAAGTGGCGAGACGACCACCATTCGGCGGTCGCGCAGGATCGCTTTGACCGCTTTGTCGGCGACTCGGTCAGTGCTGCTGCACAGCCATGCTGGCGGCCGTCGGTCCGGTTTGCCGTCTTCGGCGGGGCCGAACAGGTCGGTCTGCATGAAGCCGGGGCAGAACGCGGTGACGCCCAGTCCGTTGCGATCGCATTCGGCACGCAATGCCTCGCTGAGTCCAACCAGAGCGAACTTCGTGCAGTGATACGCGGTTGCCCGATTCGTCGCCATCAGCCCGTAAACGCTCGACACATTCAGAATGTGAGCTTCCGGTTGAGCTTGCAGGTCGGGCAGAAACTCTCGAATCAACTGAATCGGAGCCAGCAGGTTGACGGCCAGCACACGCTCCCAATCTTCCTCGCCCATGTTCGCGACCGTGCCGTACCAGGCGACGCCGGCGTTGTTGATCAACACGTCGATGCCGTGAAACCTCTCGCGAATTCGGGCCACCGTCTGCGAGATCTGTTGCGGATCGGTGAGGTCGCATTCGAATGTCGCCACCTCGGCAGCCGATTCGCTCACCAGGCCAACGGTTTCGAAAAGTCCGTCAACATTGCAGTCGACGAGGATTAATTGCGCACCCTCCGACGCCAGCCGCAACGCGAGTGCCTGACCGAGACCGCGAGCCGCTCCAGTAATCAGTACGCGTTTCCGACGGAGAGTTTCCATAAGGATCCATCCTTGGGCTTCAAGCGGGCCGGTAGCAGTGCCCGATATGCCACGCCGCGATCAACCCGTCAAGGTGAACTGAACGTTGTCCAGGTAAATAACCGAGGGCACACACACGGCGGTGGCAGCATGATTGGAAGCCTGCGGTCCGCACTTTACTCGCTCTCGTCCGCTGCTTCGTCGTCCGAATTCTTATCGTCGCCGCCGAGGGCCTTTTCGACGAGTTTCGTAAATGCTGGCGACTTGCGGATGGTGATCAGATCCGGGTCGCGTTTCATCCAGCCGAGGTTTGAGTCGTCCAGGCCGCTGTCGATGGACTGTTGCAAAAGTTCGACGCCGCGCGTGCGGAACTGCTCGATCTGAGCTTTCTGATCTGGCTTGTCGGCGTCGGGCTTGTCGGCGTCGGGTTTGTCGGCGTCGGGTTTGTCGGCGTCGGGTTTGGATTCGAGTTGCTCGATCGCCCGGCCGTAGATGCAGGCCATGTTGTAAGAGTAGACCGAATCGTCGGCGGACTTTTCGCTGATGGCCATTCCAGCGGCGATGCCCTCATCAATTTTGCCCTGTCGAACCAGGACAAGCGCCAGGCCGGTGTGGCCTTCCGATTCCTGTGGCTCGAGTTCGACGTACCGAGCGAAATCGGCTCGAGCTTTTTCCAATTGCTGAGCCGACGGTCGTTCGATGTGCAGAGCCGCGTTGGCTCGCCAGCGTCGGGCGTCGGGGAGTTCGGGGTCCATTTTCACGGCGGCGTCAAGGTAAAGCATCGCGTTGGTGATTTGTTGTCTCGCCAGAGCTTTTCGTTTTGGCTGCTCAGCCTCGTCGATTTTGTCGTCGACTTCTGAGAGACGCATTGCCTGTCCGACGAAACTTCCCCCCTGAGCGACGTAACGCTGAGCTGGCGACCTTTGATAAAGCTGAGCCAGCGATTGTCGAGCAGTGTTTGCTCCGGATTCGGAACTCCGTACGGCTTCTCGCAACGCATCGCGAGCTTCAGGAGTGCCTGCGGAAGCGAGGGCGGCGCAGACGACGGCCAGGTGGCGAGGGCTGTGCTGTTCGTCGTCGACGAGTTTTTCGAGCACATCGACCAGCAGCCTGACGGCTCGATCGCTGCCACGCTGTTGAAGCAGCGAAACGACTCCCTGCAGCGACTTATCGTCCGACGTCTTTGACTGAGAAATTACCGAATAGGTCAGCGTCCAGAACTTCTCGCTGCGTACGTCGGCGAGAGCCTTCAGAATGAGCAACTGTTCGCTGAAATTGTAGTCGGCAAAATTTTCGGCGATTTGCTCGGCGATGCGGTGGTCGCCGATCGTCAGGATGGTTGTCAGCAATTCCTGACGATCAGTCTTCTTCTTTTCCAGATGCCGCATCAGCAACGGAACCGCGCGGTGATCGCGAGTTCGCCGAAGAAACGACAGCAGTACCGGCGACGGTGCCGACGCTTCCAGACTCTTCAACATCCATTGAGAAGTGAGTTGTTCTGCGGCCGGCTCGTTGCGTGCGATCAGGATGTTCAATGCCGCTGCGCTGAGGGCTCGTTCGCTCGACTTCAGACAGCGCTCAAGGATCGTCAGCAGGCGAGGATGGCCGACGGCCGATAGAGCCGGCAGTAAGTGTACCTGCGTCTTTTCGTCCGAATCCTTGATCAGCTTCGCCAATGGCTCGCTCCAAACTGGTCGCGGATGAGCGACGATGGCGTTGGCGGTTTCCGCGATCAGGAACTCGTCGTTTGTCGCCAGCAGGCCGATCACTTCGGGATGAGCTGTCGCGAACTTTGACGCGGCCAGGCTGTGCACCGCGACGATCC
>JBLFXD010000448.1:0-6226 GCA_047611045.1 Planctomycetaceae bacterium
TGTTTGAAGATCGGATCGAGATGGCTCAGGTCAGCGATCCATCCAACGCAGCATTCTCACTGACGATTCCCAATCCGGTGACGTCGCCACGGATGAACCCGGCCCAGGCCGATCCGTTCGGTTGCCCGTCTCTCAGCGAGGATTTGAAAGAGAAGCCGGACTTCACTTTCGCACTCATTTCAGATCCTCAGTTCGATCGTGAAACCGACCGCGACACTTTGATCAAAAAGGCGGAGGCCACAATTCGGGATCTGAATCAACTGAAGCCGGCGTTTGTGCTGGTGGCCGGCGATCTGGTTAACAACAACCTGCCCGAAGAGTGGGAGCTGTTCAATCAGATCTTCGCCGAACTGAAGCCGCCGAAGCACGTCGTGCCTGGAAATCACGACGTCCTGTTTAACTATGATTTCATCGAAGCTTCGTATTCGACAGCTCCGGAGAAGAAACCCGAGTACGCAAAGATCGTCAAACAAGCACTGGCCGCCGCCGAGAAAGAAGGCTTCACCGGATCGACCGCGCTTTACGAGAAATTCACCGGAACCAAACCGCGACAGTTGATTGAACACGGCAACTGCGCGTTCATCACCGTTCCGTTCCTGACGATGCGGGCTGACGCCGAGCAGATCGCGTTCCTGAAAGAGCAACTCGAAAGTTCGAAAGATAAGCAGCATGTGTTCGTAGTTGCTCACTACCCATCGCTATCGGCCTTCGGCAACAACGTATTGCCACAGTTCGGCGGCACCGAAGTGCTGTCACTTCTGCAGGAACACCGGGTGACCGGGTACCTCTTCGGACATCGGCACCGCAACGGATTCCGCATGCACGAGCGGACGGCTCACGTTCTCAGCGACAACTGCCAGAGTATCCACTTGCTGCACGTCTTCCCGGACCGAATCGTGATCGGTCGGAAAAAGGTTGGCACACCGCTGTATGAGAAGTTGACAATTCCATCGCCCCGCGGCTGAGTCCGTTGGGTCTGTGAGACGCCGAGCAACTCGATTCACCGAAAACGATCGGCTCTGCTCTGACTGATAAATTACAGTGCCGGTCCTTATGTTTCTTTGTATGTAGAAATGAATGAATGCGCTGCCAGTTCTTACCGACTGGCATGCCGCAGCGCCGGGACGGAGCTTACGCGGGTCTTCAGGACTGCGGGAGGATCACGTGAAACGCCGTGCCACCGTCTTCCGGGCAGTCGATTCGAATCGTGCCGTTGTGTTCGTGAACGATTCGCCGCGTAATCGCCAGTCCCAGTCCGAACGAAGTCGCTCGTTGACTGCCCTCGCGAGTCGTCTTGAACTCGCGAAAGATCTCTTCGCGGCGGTGCTCGGGAATGCCGGGGCCGTGGTCGCGGACGGTGATTTCGCACATCGAGTCAGCCACCCTTGCCGTGATCGCGACGGTCGTGCTCTTCGGTGCTGCCTTGATCGCGTTTTCAATCAGATTGGCGATCGCCTGCACCATGCGGGTCTTGTCAACGTGACAAAACTTCGAGCTGTTTGATACCAGCCCCGGCGACGCCAGTTGCGACTCAACCGGCGAGTCCGCATGTGGCTCTTGGGGTGTTTCAGAGGCGACAACTTCAAGGCGAACGTCGAGCGTCTCGGCCATCGGCTGCGCACATTCGATCGCGTCTTCGATCACGGAACTCAGCTCGCAACTGGTCTTCTCAAGCTGCAACTCTCCGGATTCGATCGCAGTGACACTGAGAACTCCGTTGAGCAACTGCGACATGTGCCCGCACAGCTTTTCGATTCGATCAACGTAGGTCCGCTGCTTGCCATCAAGTTGAGCCGATGCGTTAACGACATACGCGAACCTGGCGATCGCACTGATCGGACCGCGGAGGTCGTGAGCGGCCATTCCCAATAGAAGATTCTTTTCCCGCAGTGCCTTTTCGAGCTGCTCGGTGCGAGCGGCCAGTTGTCGCTGCAATGACGTGACGGTGTTATTCATCTCGGTCATCGCCGGATACTGCGTGTCGGAGCGGCCCCGCACTGCCGACTCCTTCATCAGCCGCCGAAGTGTCGCGACGTGCTCGTTGTTGACTCGCATCAGGTCTTCAGTGAAGCCCGGCATGTCCCCCAGATCTTCGCTGGCGATCAACAGAATTTGCTCATCCTGGATCGCGCCCGCAAAGTGCAGCGACACCGGCCCGCTCTCCGTCTGAACCTCAAGCAACCAGCCGTAAACCGAGTGTTCACGGCGCACGGCTTCCAGTATCGCGAAGCAGGCCGCACTGCTGGCCGGTGTCACAATGGCAGGCAGCAGCGCGGTCGTCAGCGACGAATCCAGCAGTCCGAGATCGTCGCGCAGTACAGACCGAATTCGCCCGGACAAATCACAACAGGCAGCAAAGTGGCGTTTATTCAAAACGGGCTCCTGAAAGTTGATTCGCCACAGACACTGCGCCAACGGCGTCTGGTGCCCAGCCATCCGCTCCGATTTCCTGCCACAGAGATGGCATTCGACTGAAGATGTGGCCGCCTGTCAGGACGATCGTGTCGCGCACGTCCGGCGTTTCTCGCACCCTGGCAATTAACTGCCGAACCTGTTCCACATGCCGCAGCGTTGTGACGCCAATTGCCAACACGTTGGGATGCTCACGATGGAGCGTGTCAATGATGGCTTCCGACGGACAGTCTGACGACATGTAGTATGTATCCCAGCCGTGCAGTTCGAAGATGTCCGCGACCATGCGGATTCCAATTTCGTGGAGTTCATCACTGACAGTCGTCGCGACTACCTGCCGACCGATCGGTTCATGAGAAAAAATGCGGGGGTAAAGTTGAGCCATGGTGGCCTGAGTGGCTGCCGTGCAGAAATGCTCCTGTCCAACTGCCAACGCGTTGATCTGCCAGAGGCGACCAATTTCCATCAAAGCCGGCTGAAACACGTGCAGATACAAATGCTCGATCGACAGGCCCGCTTCCACTCGCTCCAGAATCAACTGAGTCGCGCTTCGTCGATTCGACGCGAACAGCAGCTCGAGATACTCCGCTGCCAGCCGTCCATTCTCGCTATCGTCGAGCAGACTGACGCGAGCCTCTGAGATCGACAGATTGGTTGAGGGCGTATTGATCCAGACTGACGCTGCCTACGGATAAACAGCCAGACACGCATCACGCGCCCGGGACAGGCTGTCGAGCATTACCGATTCGTCGCCGCCGTGTTCAATTTCATAAGCCAGTCGCCAGCGCAGATAACCGTCCAGCAGTTCGCGCCGCTGAAGATGCACCGACTCCTTGATATGCATCTCCAGTTCAATCGCCACATCCTCTGCCAGGCCGGCATCACGCAGACTTCCTCGCAAAGTCACGACCGCTTCAGGAGCAATCTCGCGATTCGAATTTGACACACTTCGTCTCCGGACTGTCGAAACCTCGCGAAACCACCAGCAGGTCTCGCTCTGCTGCGTCCGACTATACCCCGAAGTCACAAAGCCGGGAAACCAACGTGCGACTTCGGATTTTTCGAAAGTGATACCTCGTGCAGCGAGTTTCAACCGCTCGGATTTGACAGGACCGCCAGAGTGAAAAAGCCAACGGTCGTCCGGATTATTAACGCTCGTCACGCAGTTTTCGGATCGGATCGTCGTTGGGCGGAACAAGCGAAGAGCCGGCGTTCCATTTCATCGACAACGTATTGCAGGCACTCCTGCGCTGCAATTGATGATGCCCGACGACTACTCCGGTTCCGGCCAGTTCAGATGCTTGTGCAGAAACCTGAAAGACGCTTCGCCGTTTATGCTGTGTCCGCCCTGGAAGTATTCGATGTCGACCTGGTCGGCGAGTCCAAACTGCGCGTAGAGCCAGCGAACTTTGGCAAACTCGTGCGCGACCCAGCGGTCGCGACCGACTCGGTCGTGGTGGCCGCGTTCGACCATGAACGGACGAGGCACCATTAGATACGTCATCTCTGCGTAATCGAATGTGTGGCCGAGGTTCCAGTACGGCATTTCCCACTCGATCGATCGCATGAAGCTGAAAGGCTGGTCGGTCGCGGCGATCTTTCGAGTCCACTGATTGAAGTCGCCCGAGCAGATTGACAGGCAATACTTTTCGAGAATCGTTGGCACACGGACGGCCGTTTCGCCGCCGTAGCTCAGACCGTAAAAGGCGATGCGGTCGCCGTCGACGAAAGGTTGAGCATCCAGCCATCTCAGAATCTGGTCGTGCTGCGCAACGATGAATGAAAACAACGAGCAGCCGATCGTGTTCGCTTTGCGGTCGAGCCAGCGGTACCGATCCTCGCCTCGGTAAAGATTGTGAGGCGAGAAGGTAATGAATCCTCGTTCCGCCAGTTTCGCCGCGAAATCGTTGTACGCCGTTTTGTGAGTGTCGATGGCGTCACGTGGGATTCCGTTTCGGCCGTGCTGGCAAACGACGACCGGACGCTTTTCGCCGGGTTTTAGATCCTTGGGAACCACCAGCACGCCCCACGCGATCAAATCGTCAAAGACGTCGAGCACGATGTCGTACGCAATCCAGTCGTCGGTTTCAGCCAACCGCCGCGATCTCGCGTTGAACGGCAGCAGGGCCTCATCGAACTTTCCGAGTCCTTCTTCATTGAACTTCCGACGGAACTCCTTCGCCCCGTCAATGAACTTCTTCGAATCATGCGTGGGATGTTGCTTTTCGGTGCTCCAGCGGTTGTTGTTGAGTTCGGGCATCAGCTCGTAAAGCATGAAGCTGTCGCGGACGTGCTCCGACTTCCGCACGAGCCCCTGCACGTGATTCTCAATCTGCTGGACGGTCCGCTGCTTACGCACTTCTGCGTTGAAGGCAAAACGATTGTCGGATATTTCTGGAACTGGCTTCGTGGGAGCGGCCACTCCGAGTGCTGTGAGAAACCCGTTCGTCGCGGCGGCTGAGAACGCTCCAACGGTTGAACCGTTTTTGCCATGCACAAAGTGCGGGCGAGTGTCGTCACCTGGTACGCGAATTCGAGCGACTTCGCGCTGAACGCGTTCGAGCGTCGGCGTCTTCGAGTCCCCTTTGTGACCGACGATCGTCGGCGATTCGCTGTGTTCGATGATCAGCTTTCGAGGCAGAATCAGCGACGCGATCTCGGCGTCGCCGAAACGATTCAGCAGGCTCCACACGTTTCGATAGATCGGCTGCGACCAGACGTCTTCGCGCGAATCGAAATACCCACTGACCAGCGTCGCGTCGATCCGAGTGTCAATCGCGGCCGCATAGAACGCGATCAACGCTCCCTCGCCATAACCGGCGACTCCAATCGGTTCCTGCGATACTTGCTGCTGAGTATGCCGAACTTCGAGCCAATCAACCGCCGCCAGCACTTTCTGAACTTCGTAGCCGATAATGTGCCGACCCATGTGAAACGCCTGGCGGTACAGCCACTCGCGTTCAGTCTGGTCCGAACGTTTCAGCCGAGCGTCCTCGGTTTCCAGCTTCTGGCGAGTGACCAGCGTCGGGATAAGGACTTCGACTTTGTTCGCGATGAGTCGCCGAGCAATCTGTGATTCGTCAGGAATGCCGTCCGTCATGCCGAGCAGTTGTTCGGGCGTCTGATCAGCATCAGGAATCACGATCGCGGAGGCGATTGCCTTTTCGACCGGCGAAACAAGCAAACCTTCGCCCCACACTCCGTCGAGCACCGGCCAGCGGACCTGCGCGACGTGGAACCCGTCGCCGGAGTACGCGGTCACTTCTTCGGCAGTGTTGCCAAAATATTCGATCCGCGGCGGAGAACGCTGGTCCACGGCGCCGATGATCGTTCTCAGCTCCTCGCGATTCTCGTCGGTCGCCTTTTGCCAGGCCTCTGCACTCGCGTCGTTCGCCGGCCAGAAGCGGTGCCGGTTCTTTGCGGCGTCAACGATCTTTCGTTCGACGAACTTGTGCGCGCCATCCATCAGCAGATCGGGCAGATCTGCCTCGGCCCATTCCAGCGGAGCCGTTCCTTTTAAACGAGCATCTTCCGCTATGACCTGACAGGAGAATCCGACGAGCGCGATCAGAGCCGTGCAGACAGTTTTCATAATCAACTTCGCTACCGATTTAATGCGGTGAATGGTTGCGATCGTAATTTTCCTGCGGCAATCCCCGCCGGGGAAGACGATTTTACATGGCCTGTGAGTTCGCGGTTACCGGCTTTGTCGGACGAGACTGCCGTCAGTTTCCCATCGTGAGGGACCGGCAGTTGAATGCTCCAGTCGACGACGCCTGAGTTGCTGGAAACCAGCTTCGCCGATTGGCCGTTG
>JBLFXD010000449.1:0-6191 GCA_047611045.1 Planctomycetaceae bacterium
GCCGCTGCAATCGTATTTCGAAGATCGGCGTCCTCGATCAGTTTCGTCAGATGCTCAACCCATTCATCCTGCGTCGTCGCCAGGAAGCCCGTTCGACCGTGGTCAACCAGTTCAACGTTGTACCCGATCGCCGTCCCGACTCCTGGAACGCCGGCGGCCATGTATTGCCTGAGTTTGCAGCCACTTTTGCCTTTGCTCCACTCCTCGAGTGGCAACGGCATGATGCCAATATCCAGGCCGTGGAACTGTTGAACTTCGCGGTCGAATTTCCAATCGACAAGCTCCGTGCGGATTCCCTGAGACTCGAAATAGCCCCCGATCACTCGCAACGTGACATTCGGAAATCGGCCGCAAACCGTCCGCAACGCTTCTTCAATCAGTTTCAAGTATTTCGCGGTGGACGAACTGCCGACCCATCCAATGACAATCTGCTGCCCGTTCTCGTGCGGCTTTCGAGGAACCAGCCTTTCCGTGTCCTCGGCTTCCGGAACAACAGTCACGGACGAATTGAACTCGCGAGCAAAATTCGCCAGGTACTCGTTCGGCACGACCACTCGACTCGCGAGCGCGGCCACTTGTCCAACTCGGCGCGTCGATTTCAGATAATCCAGAAACCGATGGCTGACACTTTTCTTGTGAATATGGATAGCGTCGTCAAAGTCGAAAATCACCGGCACATTACACGCTCGCAGCAGGTGCTCGACCACCGGTGGGCCATATGGAAACGCCCCTTTGAGAACATAAACCAGATCGTATTTGCGAGACTTTATTAGTGCCGATACTCGACGCGCTAATCCCGCCGCCAGCATCCAAATTTTACCAGGATACCTGCCCGACGAACGCGCAACCGCATAGTCGGATTCGCCGATTAGTGGTTCGACATCACATTTCACGCCGGCGTTTTCGAGCCAGGGCACGAGTTGATAAACGCGGTACCGCGGGCTCGGAGCCTGCTGCGGATACTGGACCAGGAAAAGGACTCTCATACGAACTTGACCACTGAAGAATTAACACTGCAAACCCTGAACAGCTCAAGCGGCAACCGCCTGCCGCTCGCCACCCAGCATCCGCGAATAAACATCGAGAGTCGCGTCAATGACGAACCGCTCATCAAACAGCGACTGAACTCTGGCACGACCGGCCCGGCCATACTTCCGCATCAACGACCAATCGCCAATCATTTCAAGCATCGCATCAGCCAGCCCCGTCGAATCTTTTGCCGGCACGAGTCGTCCATTCACGCGATCGACGACGACTTCGCGACACCCCGGCACGTCCGTTGCGATGATCGGAAGCCCGCACGCTCCCGCTTCCAACAACGCCCGCGGCGTACCTTCCCGATAGGAGGGCAGCACGACGAGATGAGATCGTCCGAGCACATTCTGGACATCATCGACGTGCCCCAGAAATTCCAACCCGGCCAGACATCGCCACTCGTTCATTGTCGCAGTCGTTACAGCCGACCGGTTTCCCGAATCGACATCACCACACACGACAAAGCGGACTGGCCGAGTTGCCTGTGAAAGCACCCGTCGAGCAGCTTCGACAAACTCAAAAATCCCCTTTTCCTTGATCAGACGCCCGACGAATGTGACGACCAGTTCATCGGGTTCGACCAGTGATTCGGCGACTACTTCAAACTTGCTGAGATCAACACCGGACCCTCGCGTTGAAACCGCTCCATGCTGAACGTCTTGATTAGCCGCAGCGATGACGGCAAGGTCGTCCGCGTTCTGGAACATCGGACAAACGTCATCACCGGACAATGCCCAGGAGTACCATTTCAACGCGGCCTCTCGAGCCACGCCGCGAACTCCAGACTTCGACTGAGACAACAGGAAGTAAGGCAGTCCGGTTACAGAATTGACGATGGCCGGAATCTTTCGCATTCTGCCAACCGTCGTCCCGTAGAGAACGGGTTTCACCGTAAAGTGATGCACCAGGTCGGGCCTGATTCGCCGGTAGACCGAGTCCAGCGACCTCATCGCGTCGAGTTCAGACAGCGGATTGATACTCCGACGGGTCAGCCCCCAGTCGTGCCAGACGATCCCGGCGTCGCGGATTCCGTCCTCGCAACCATCGGAAGTTCCGACGGCGTGCACGTCGTATCCGCGTTCAATCAGCGTCTGAGCGAGATTCATTCTGAAGTTCAGAATGTTCCAGCCGGTATTTGAAACCAGTACCACTCGTTGACGCACGATGCCGTAACTCCATTCACAGCCCACTCAACCTGCAAACGCGGTCTGGGCCAGCCTTATCCTGGTAGCTCGACCAGCCGCGATCAGATCGGCCATACAAGACAAACAACCGGCGATATTCAATCCGCCTGATTGGACTCGAAAAATGCGAAACGAGTCAAGATCGGTCAACCAGCGCAAGCACCACCTCCGCTGCGCGAGTCATGCAGCACGGATCGCGAAAACTCATATAGCTTTAATTTTGAGAAGCGATTATTCGTACGCGTCAAACATGCCAGAACAACATCATCTGACTGATTCCTCTGGCGAATATGTCGTTGCGTGAATTGGAAGGCAACGTGTATTTACCGGCGTTTGCTACGGTCACACGGCCCCATCATCCTTACTCACGTCCAACCGATCGAACACGCCCCAGTCCTGTCTCATCACATAATCCGGATGGCAAATCTCTGAATTCATCAAGGCAACTTCCTGACACTCGCGAAAAACTTCGGCGTCAGACGCGTTCAATCTCTGCCTGCTGAGCACTCTCCCCTCTACTTTGCCATGCACACATTTCCAAGCATCATAATGATAAGACTCCCTATCACGCGGACGTCTGGGCCGAAGGTGCTCTTGTCAGCACTTCTGGCGTTTGCAATTTCAGGTTGCCAGAGCGGGCTGTCGTATCGAGCTGTCGATCTCCCCGCCGAACTCGCCGCCCGGCCAGCGTTCAACGGCCACCAGTACGACCTGAGTCGACTGGGCGACACCGGGACAGGAGCCGACCTGATTCAATCCCGAGACATACTTCAAGTCCTCGTTTCATCCGGTAACGACGAGGACGATGCGAAGAAATCCGAATTGAGCGTTACCGAGCAGGGAACGATCGACATCCAATTCGTTGGACAGGTACAGGTTGCCGGGTTAACGGAATCTCAGGCAGCCGACGCGGTCCGCAACGCGAGTATCCAACGGCAGGTTTTCAGGCGACCATCGGTGTCAGTGATGTTTGCTGAAAAGCACATGCATCAAGTGACCGTTGGCGGCGCGGTCGAGAAGCCGGGAGATTACAGAATCCGAGCCAGCGCCAGTACGCTCGCCTCTGCAGTTCTTGCAGCAGGCGGCCTCAATGACAAAGCAAGCCCACAAATCACCGTGCACCGACCCGGCGACAGTACGGCCGGCAGATTCGCAGACAGCTCAATTCAACAAGTCGGACACCAGTCGAGCGACACCCGAAATGCTGACAGTGCCGGTCCAAAGGTCACGCAGGTCAGCCTTCTCTCGCCGGACCTGTCAACGTCAGCCAGCCAGCAGAATCTACCCGATGGCACCATCATCACAGTCCAGGAACAGCCCGCCCGCTATGTGACCATCATGGGCCTGACTGGAAACCGCGTCACCGAAATGCCGTACGACCGCGACTACCGACTACTCGATGCGCTTGCTCAGGCTGGCGGACCGCGTTTTTCGCCATGGATTGCCAACAAACTGAAAATTGTTCGCACTCACCCGGTATCCGGAGAGGCCGTTGCCATTCGAGTCAACCTCGGCGAAGCACAACGAAACCGGGATGCAAACATCCCTTTGGCTCCAGGCGACGTCGTCAGTGTTGAAGAGACGCCGCTTACCTTCACGATCAGCACCGTCAGCGCACTCATCGGAGTTGGACGCAACGCACTGACGGCCGCGCCCCTTTAATCACCATTTATCAGACGACGCTTCATGAGCATTCCCACAGACGAATCGACGATGCGCAACTCTGAAATGGAGCACACGTTTCGTCAGGCTCTCCGATTTCTGCACGCGATCTGGCGGCGGAAACATATCGTTGTCGCCACGGTGGTTGTCGGCGCCATTTTCGGAGGTCTGAAAGTCGCTTCGATCGAGCCTGAGCCGACCACCTACGAATCAAGCGGCTCAGTCCTGCTGCATCAGATTAACCCTGATCAGCGAGCCAACGCGCTGATGGATTCACGAGCCCCTGTCGACTCATTCCGCGAAATTCTGCTGAGCGGAACGGTCATCGAAGCGGCGATCGCCAAGCTGGAAACCGTACCACCGGAGCTGAATTCCAAAACTCCGAAAGAGCAATGGCCAGCACAGCTGCGCCGCATTCTGACCGTCAACGCCGGTAAGAACTCAGCGATCCACTTGCGCTGTGTGTCGCTTGACGCCGAAGCCCCAGCGGCAGTGATCAACGCGATGATCGAAGCGTCTCAGGAGTTTCTCGACAAAACTCAGGTTAATATGTCGGTCGCGATGGTCGACTCGCTCGACAAAGAACGGCTTGTGCTCGAAGAAAAGCTCTTCACGAAAGAACGGGATCTTTTCAGCACCCAGCAGGCCATCGGAGGTCTGACGATCGGTCGAAGCGAAACCGACAAACACCCGCTCATCGAGCGCACGATGGAACTCAATAAGTCGTACCTAACCGCGCAGTCTCGTCGAGTTTCAATGCAGGCGGCTCTGGCAGCCATCGAAGAAACGATTCGGACCCGAAGCGATCTCACCCCTCACCTGAAGCCGCTGGCCGAACTCCTCGGCGACGAACGACTCCAATCGCTTGGACAGTCGACCGACGAAGAAGTCTCCACAAAGATCCGTCAGGAGATCGTCGACGCACAACGCCAGCTTGCAGAGAGCAAGAGCTTCTACGGCCCGAATCATCCGCGAATCGTCAAGCTGACACAGTCTCTGCATCAGAACCAACTTTATCTTGCCTATGCACAAAGTCAGAAATCAAAACAGTGGAGCAGCCTGAAAGACCCGGCAATCGCCACACAGATCCATACGCTTGTCAAAGATGCCGTCGCCGTTGAACGGCAACGCGAAGACGCCATTCGGCAAATCTACGACAAGGCCGAAACCGAAGCGATTCAGCTGAACGGCAAGCTGGCAGAAATCGAAATCGCACGACGGGAAGTCGAACTGCTTCGAGAAATGCACACGATGGTTCTGACACGGCTGACCGGAATCAACGTCAACCGAGACGGAACACGCATGAAGCTGTTCGTGATGGATCGACCGCCCGTTCTCGGAAACAAAGTGGCGCAGGCCTCAACGGCAAAGATCTTCCCGATCTTCGTCTTCGCGGGCCTGCTGATTGGCATCGCTATCGTCTATATCATCGACACGCTTGATGATCGCTTCCGATCGCCAGAAGAACTCAAACAACAACTTGGCCTGGAACTCCTGGGAGTCATCAGCAACCTGCCCGAACAAACGGGAGTTGGCATCGACGCATTGCTCGTCAACTCAACTCCAAACGCTGTTGAGAGTGAGGCATTCCGGTCGCTGCGAACGACGATCGTCTTTGCAGGAGAGCAAAGAGAACGGCTAGCCATTACCAGCGCTGAACCTCATGACGGCAAGACTACGGTCATGGGAAACCTGGCCGTCACCTACGCCGTCGCCGGCAAGCGCACCTTGATTATCGATGCAGACTTGCGCAGCCCTGGTTTGACCCGACTGTTCAACATGCGAGGCCTCAAAGGCCTGTCCCGCATCCTGAAGTCTGCCGACCCGATTGCAGAATCGGCTCCCGAGTCGATACGCGAAACCGGGCTCGACGGCCTGCACATCATTCCGTGCGGACCGAAACCTTCCAATCCGTCCGAGCTGCTCAGTTCTCCGCGAATGTCAGAACTCATTGCCTGGGCCGACGACCACTACGACCAGATACTCATCGACTGCCCGCCGATCCTCGCTGCGAGCGACGCGTCGATTGTTGGTCGACTCGTTGATGGCCTGGCACTTGTCGTTCAACCGACCAAGAACCGACGAAAGCTCGTTCTGCGAGCGACAGAAGTCCTCCGCACATCCGGCGTGGACGTTGCCGGTGTCATTGCCAACCGGATCGGCGGACAACGGGATGGGTATGGTTACGGGTATGGCTACGGGTACGGCTACGGACACAACTATGGTTACGGCCACGACGACAACGAGGCAGACACACAGGAACACGAATCGAACGTCGCAGCCGCCAGCTCTCGTACTTCAGCTGACAGC
>JBLFXD010000450.1:0-6188 GCA_047611045.1 Planctomycetaceae bacterium
GTCGCTGATGACCAGGTCGTAAGGGACGGATCGTTGCTCGGGCTGTTTGGGTTTCGGAAAGAGATCAACTCCGGGAGTTGCTGCCAGCGCTCGTCGAAAGCTGTTGAGCTTCGGCGACGCGAAAACTCGAAGTGGTCGCGCTGGCGGAAGGTCGAGCCACGCAACATTGTCAGCAGCCAGCGAGTCGAACTCTGTGTTTCCCGTTGTGAGGCGAGCTTCAAGTTTTGTTGAGATCTCCGAAGTGACGCGAAACGCAATCCGTTGCGATTCGCCACTTCCCAGAACGAATGGCTGCTCGCCAGTTTGCTGACCGTCCTGCAGAAGAACGACCTGGCCCGAAGAGTCGGCGGACGCTTCCACTCTCAGAAAGACGTCCCAGTCCTGAGACGATGTCAGTCGAGCGTTGAAAGCGGTGATGCCGACGTTCGGTCCGCCGGGCGGAAGCTGCTGGTAGTTGACGCCGAAGGGCAGAGCGAAGCGAACTTTCTCTGGGATGTTTCCGTCGGAATAAAAAACAGCCGATTCGACAGGGACGGTCTTGGCCTGTGCCTGAGTGAGTCGTAATGCGTCTTCGAGCTGGCTCGGAACGTCTCGCACATTAAGTGCGGATAACGCGTCGTGCAGAATTCGACGATTGCCAGTGAATTCTGTCAGCCGGTCCGCAGACGAGTGAACGGCGATTAATGAAAGTTGTTGGTCGGCGTTCAGGTTGTCGATGAGTGTGGCAACGCGTTCTTTCGCAAGGTCCAGGCGAGTCTTTCCTGTCAGTGGATCGGTCGCTGCCATGCTCGCCGAACAGTCAATCAAAACCGGTTGATACGCCGCTTGCTCGACAGTGCCACGGGCGAACGGCTGCATGGCGGCCAGAATAAGTAGAAGCAGAACGGCCAACTGCAGCCACAGCAGAATGTTTCGGCGAAATTTCTGGAACGGCGAGTTGACTCGTTGATCGTTGACGACCGATTGCCACAGGATGAGCGACGAGATCTCAACTCGCGGTCGCTTGAGCTTCAGAAAGTAGAAGACGAGCAGCGGAACGATCAGCAGCAGCCACCAGGCATTAGCGATCGCTGAGAATCCTGGCCAGCTCATCGGGTCCATCCTCGACGCAGAAGTTTTTCGAAGAGGATTGTTTCCAGCGTGTCGGCAGAGCTGACGGATTCAAACCGACCATTGCGGCGTCGGCATTGCGAGGCCAGAAACGCCTGCTGCGCGTGTCGATGCTCGTGATAAAGGTCGAGCAGATTGCGAGCCGACGATACGTCCAGCGACCGACCGGTTTCGCAGTCAACCAGCCGAACGTCGCCGGTGAGGTCAGGTTCGATCTCATTGGGGCCGAGGATCTGCACGGCGAAAATTTCCAGACCCGCACTGTTAAGCAGGTTGAAACTTCGAGAGACATCGCCGGTTGTCAGGAAGTCGGACAGGATGATGGCGACTCCTCGTCCGCGGTGAATCCGCAGTGAAGAAGCAACCAGGTCGTCGATTGTTGTGCTGCCGCCTGCATCGTGAGATTCCAGGAACTCGAATACCTTGCGACCGGCAGGCCTTCCGGAGCAGTTCTGCAGGAGCGTGGGACGACCTGCAGAGTCGCCGCCAGCAAACAGGCTCACTCGTTCCGTCCCGTGAAGCGCCATCATGGAGAATGCCGCCGCCAGTTGTCGCGCGCGTTCAAACTTCTCTTCGGATTGCATCGACAAAGAAGAGTCGAGCAAAACCGTGACATGCAGTTCTTCCTCGTGAGCGTACAACTTGAGATACGGCCTCTGCAGACGAGCAAAGATGTTCCAGTCGACGTAACGAATATCGTCGCCGGCGACGTAGTCCCGGTAGTCGGCGAAATCGATGCTCGCTCCGCAGGTCCCGGTAGAATGCTCGCCGCGAGTCCTGTTGGTAAGACGCCGGTTCGGGCGCAGACGCATCCGTTCGACTCGAGCGAGCGTTTCGTTCGAGAGGAGCGGAGTGAGTTGTGGCTTTCGATCAACGTCGGTCACGGGAGGTCCCGACTATTTTGTCTTGAGCACCTGGTCGATCCACGAGCGGATTCGCGGGTTGCTGACATAGTTGTCGTCGTTCGCTTTGCCGTAGGCGAGAAGGCGTTCGGTCATCCAGCGTGATTTTTCTTTGTGGGCAGGTTGACCGAAGAGGTTCGTCAGCTCGTTGGGATCGTTCTTCAGGTCGATCAACCAGGGTTCTTCGTTGGACGAGTAAACAAGTTTGAATCTCGCGGTGATGGCTGAAATCCAGCCGTTGGCGGGGCGGCCGGGCTGACTGGTACTTCGCACAAAGGCAATGTCTTCCCAGCCGTCCGCTTTGGGTTGGGTGAATAAGTCGGCGGCATTTCGACCGTCGACTTTGTGGGGAACCGGAGTGTCCATCAAACTTAAGATAGTCGGAAGAAAGTCGGAAGAAAGTCGACCGTTCCCAACGCGGCATTGACGACAGTGTTGCTTTTGACTTTGCCTGGGCAGTGAATCAGGAACGGGATTCGAGCGGAGCCTTCGTACGGGACACCCTTGTTAAGACGGCCATGTTCTCCGCAAAGGTCTCCGTGATCTGACGTGAAGACGATGATCGTGCGGTCGAGCAGTTTTCGCTCCCGAAGTTTGTCGAGGACCTGTCCGACGTTGTCGTCGATGCACTTCACCATTCCGTAGTAGTTTCGCATCAGCTTCTGCAGTTGAGCTGGTTTCACTCCGGCAGGTTGTCCCCAGGCAGGAATCTGTTCGGGCTTCCTCACGAGCGAAACGGGAATCGGGACGGCAGCGTCCTTGTACATCGTGTCGTAAGGTGCTCGAACGGTGTTTGGTCCGTGCGGGTCGGGGAGGCTTACCATGTAGCAGAAGGGGCGATCAGCGTTCTCGCCGATGAAGTCCATCGCTCTGTCACAAAGCCAGTCGGTTGAGAATGTTTTCTCGTCAGCTCCGTCGACGCCGTAACTCGGTTTTCCCCGTTTGTCGACGGCTCCGACCTTCGGCCCATCGTCGGTCAGGATGAATTTCTTCCAGTGACCGCGATTAAACATGTAGCGGTTGTCGTCGAAACCGAACTTCCGCTTCGGGGCCCACTGTGGCTTGCCGCCTCCGTCCAGATGCCACTTTCCTGCGTAACCAGTGGAATAACCGCGACGCTTGAGAATTTCAGCAAACGTCACGATCGAGTCATCCAGTGGGATGTTGTTTGTCGTGACCGGAGTCTTCTGTGGATACAGCCCGGAAACCAGCGACGCTCTCGACGGCGAACACACGGGAGTCGTGGCGTAGAAGCTCGTGCAGAGTGCACCGTTCTTTGCGATCCAGTCGATGTTGGGAGTCTCGACCGCCGTTCCTCCGTAGCAGCCCAGCGTGCTGAAGTGGTGCTCGTCCGTCGAAATTATCAGCAGATTCAATGGGGCGTCAGCAGCCAGCCCGGCACTGATCTTCGACAAGGCCACGGCCAGGAAGAACGCGACGAGAGCAAAGCGACGGCTGAAAACAACGAGCATTGGCAACTCCGATTCCCGATTCCGAGTGTGACCGACGCGTTTGTGTGTCGGGTCTGCAATTTCCGGAGGGAACTTTAGCGTCGCACTGACGGAGTCGCACGGCCACTGAAGTCGATGGTTGCCGAGTTCGCAGGCGGCGGGGATCAGACCAGTTCGCGGATCGGCTCGCCTTCCGGCAAAATCGGGATAGGACGATTCTGGCGATCGATCACGGTCGCGGATTGGTCGATGCCGATCGCGTGGTACATCGTCGCGAGAAGGTCTGCTGGCTTGAGCGGGCGGTCGTGAGGCTCGCCGCCGTTCGACGTTGTCGAGCCGACGATCTGCCCGTCCTTCAGGCCACCGCCGCTCAATACAGCGTGCATCGCTTTCGCCCAGTGACCTCGGCCAGCGTTGGCATCGATTCTTGGCGCCCTTCCGAATTCTCCGAACGCGGCGACGAGAACGCGGTCGCGCTGGCCACGCGCTTCCAGATCTTCGATCAGCGTTGACAGTGCCTGATCGTAAGCCGGCAGTCGCTTGCGAAGGTTCGATTCAATCTTGTAATGGTCGTCCCACCAATCCACGTCTTTTTCGTAAAGATTGATCGTGACGAACGAGACACCCGACTCGACCAGCCTTCGAGCCAGCAGCGCCGATTGACCGTAAGCGTGGCGTCCGTAGCGATCGCGCAGTTGCTCGGGTTCCTGCGAAAGGTCGAATGCTTCGCGCGCCTGCGATCCGCAAACCAGTTCGAATGACTGTTGCTGCACATCGTCGAGGTCGGCGAACTGCGGCAATGACGTCGTCTTCCGATGCAGCTGGTCGAGTGCCCCGAACAGTTGCCGTCGATCCTGGATTCGGCCGACGTTGATTTCTTTCGGAAGAGCGAAGTTCGGCGGACGGTATTTACCGAGGCTCGGATCACCGCCGGCATCCAGCGCGTTGTGACGGGAACTCAGAAACGCGGCGTGCTCGTAAAATCCCAGGTGCCGACGATAGTCCTCGGGAATGCAGACGTAAGGCGGCATCGCGTTCGCCGCGTCCGAGCGGAAATAGGAAACCACCGAACCCTGACTCGGATTCTGCTGCCCCTTCTGCCGAGCGTTCAGCAACGGGTAACCAGTCTGCAGCCAGTGCGTCGCGTCGTCGTGCACGGACAGGTCGTGCGTGATTGAGCGGATGACCGAAAGCTTGTCAGCGATCGCCGCGTGGCGAGGCATCAGGTCGCAAACGCTCAGACCGGGCAGGTTGGTCTCGATGGGAGAAAACGGGCCGCGAACCTCAGCCGGCTGGTCCGGTTTCATATCGTACATGTCGATGTGCGATGGTCCTCCGGCCATGAAGAACAGAATGATCGATACGTCCTTCCGAGCCGGAGCGGTCGACTGCTCACTCGCCGCCAGCAATTGCGGCAACGCCAGACCGAGCGGCGGCAACGCACCCAACGTCAGGAACGACCGACGGTCGAGCGACGTCGCCGAAGGCACCACATTGCCTCGTAAAGTCAGCATGCGATTACTTTCACGATTCCTGCAGGCATTGCGTATAGCGTGGACTTCACAGTTCGGTTGTCTGACCGAACTGGTAACGACCATTGTGCTCAGGAAATCCGAATCATTCCATCCCGGAAACCGAGCCCACTTGAGTTGGACAGCGCCGCCCAGGGGTTATTCACCTCTCCCTCGGGGAGAGGTCGCGGTCTCAGCCGCGGGTGAGGGCCGTCCATTTTTGCCAACTCTGACATAATTCCCAGAAAAACGTACGAACAACCCTCTCCCGGCCCTGAGAGGCCGACCTCTCCCAGAGGGAGAGGTGAAGCCAAGTGGCCCTGGCAAAATTAGACACAGTCGCCGAACACTCAAGCATTCACGCCTACCGTCCGCCCCGTTTCCGCCGATGAGTAAATCGCGAAGACCGTTTTCAACGCTCGCAGGCTGTGTGCAGAGCTGATGGGAGGATCGGTCATCTCGGCACAGGACTTGATCGCGGCCTGCACGAACGGCGTATAGCCGCGTGGATTCTTCGAGCCTTCCCACGTTTGGATCTGGCCGGGCTTTTCTCCTTTGGTCGAGTACCAGCTGAGCGGCTCGTCTTTTGTCGGTTCCAAATGCAGCCACCCCGCCGAGCCCCACAGTTTGATGTGCGAGTGGTAGCCGCGGTCGAGGTAGTAGCCGGACGTCAGCGTTCCCAGCATTCCGTTATCAAACTTCAACGACGCGGCTGCCGAGTCTTCAATGTCGATCGGCTGTCCGCCGACGTTCGCCGTGAACCCGGCAACGGCATCGATACTTGCCCCAGTGATGTGCATCGCCAGGTCCAGCCAGTGGATGCCGAGCCAGATCAGGTGCCCGCCGCCGGAACGTTCTTTCTGAGCGAACCATTGCTGGTGATAGCTCGGCCGCGTCAGCCGTGTTTGGTCCGCGACGAGGTGCATTTCGAGGCCGTAGAGTTTTCCAAGCCGTCCGGTCTCGACCAGTC
Source organism: Planctomycetaceae bacterium (assembly GCA_047611045.1). Lineage (GTDB taxonomy): Bacteria > Planctomycetota > Planctomycetia > Planctomycetales > Planctomycetaceae > JABMPE01. Next base: position 5,945 of record JBLFXD010000450.1, read on the forward strand.
GCCGTGCCGCGATGATTTCAGGATTGAGCCGGTTGGCCAGCGCAAGCATCAGGAAGCGATGCTGCTGATCGGCTTTCATGACGAGCGGTGCGAAATCTTCCGCCCGCACGCACGAAGGCTTTTCGGCAAACACATGACAGCCGGCTTCGAGTGCCGCGTCGATCACCGGTGGGGCGAGTCCGGCCTCCATCGTCACGAGCGCCAGCGGTGGCTTTTCGATTCTCAGTAACTCGCCCACGTCGCG
>JBLFXD010000451.1:0-6182 GCA_047611045.1 Planctomycetaceae bacterium
CTTCACGAATGACGAGATCGCCGAGAAACTTGACTGCGTGCCACGGACGGTCGAGCGTAAGTTGCAACTTATCAGGACGCTCTGGCAACGCAGCGTCGACGCCTCTGAATAGCAGTTTCCTGAAACGGAATCTCCACTATGAGCACTCCTCGTATCCTCTATTGCGGTGACACTTCGCTGGACGGTGCGGCTGCGTACCTGGCCGGGCTGATGTCGAGCTGGGGTTGGGACTTCACTTACGTTGCCAGCGATCGATCGCTCGACAGCTCCGATGTTCCCCACGAGTGCAGCTTGTTTATCCTCAGCGATTATCCATCCGAGCAGATCGACGCCTCACTGCAGTCTCAGATTGCCGAACGAGTCCACAACGGCGCCGGCCTGTTGATGATCGGCGGCTGGGAGTCGTTCCACGGTCTCGGCGGAAACTGGGACGGCACGCCCGTCGCCGACGCTCTGCCGGTCGAGATTGCCGACACAGACGACCGTCGCAATTGTGATCAGCCAGTGTTCGCTCGCCCAGCGAAAGACGCGGCTCACCCGATCACCGACGGACTCCCTTGGCCGGAACGGCCGCCCATCATCGGTGGCTTCAACGCGTTTACTGCAAAACCCGGCAGTGAAACGCTTCTCCAAGCGGTCCGTTTCGAGGCTCAGTTCGACGGTGACCTCGTACAAATGCGTGAGCTGTCGACGACGCCTTTGCTGGTCACGGGAACCCACGGCTCCGGCCGGACTGCCGCTCTGGCGACAGACGTCGCCCCGCACTGGATTGGCCCGATGGTCGATTGGGGCACGCAACGAGTCACGGCATGCGCTGACGGTGCTGGAGAAATCGAAGTCGGAAATCTGTACGCTGCCTTCTTCCATTCGCTTTTGTCGTGGACGAGCCAACCGAACATCGATGAGCACTGATTCGCAATCCATTATTCTCGTCGCCGGACCGTTGCAGGTTCGCGGCACGAGTTCTTACACGTTGCGGCTGGCAGAGCTGCTGCCGGACTACGGCTACGCTCCCGTCATCATATCTCCGGACCTCGCTTCACTGCCGGAAGAGGCGCGACCGAAGTGTCCGACCTACGAACACATGCTGCTGTCCTCCCCGCTGTTTCGACCGATGATCAGCGGACTCGTTGCCCAGGACGCCGCGGCTCACAAACCAGGCCTGATCCACATCCAGTCACGCCACGCTCTGCCGTTTGGTTTTACGCTGGCGAAACGTCTGAACCTGCCGTGCATTCTCACGATCCACGATCACGACAAATCGCTGCAACGTTCGATTTCGGCAGGACAAGCGAGCCTCAATCGGCTGATTGCGGTCAGCTCTTCAGTGAAGGACAGCCTTGTCGCGGAACATTCGATTGACACAGACCTGATCACCGTCATCCATAGTGGAGTCACCATTCCTGATCTGATCGATAATTCCGAGGTGCTCGGCGGAAAACGAATTCCTGTCGTCGGCACGGCAGGACGGCTCGAAGAGTCCAAAGGATTTCCGTATTTCATCAAGGCCGCTCGCCAGGTGATCGACGCTGGAAACGATGTCGAATTCCTGATCGCCGGCACCGGCCCGGAAGAGCGAAAGCTGCGAGCACTCGCGCGGCAACACGACCTCACCAAACACCTGACATTCATCACCAACCTGCCGGACTTCCGGTCAGCGATTCGAGCAATGGACATCTTCTGCCTGCCATCGTTGATGCAGGGGTTGGGCACGGTGATGCTCGAAGCGATGTCTCTCGGTCGGCCGGTCATTGCAACCGGCGTTGGCGGTATCACGTCGATCGTTCGCAACGACGAGACGGGGCTCGTCATTCCCGCATCCGACAGCGACGCTCTCGCTCAGCGGATAATTGAATTGATTCATGACCCGATTCGTGCGCGAGCCATCGGCAGCGCCGCTCGTCAGCAGGTCATCGAAGCCTTCGACGCGACGCAGATGGTCGAACGAACCGCCAAGGAGTACAAAGCGGCGATCGCTGGCGAGGCTAAGGTAGCACCTCCAAAATCCGACACAGGTTGAAGCACAGTTTCTGAAGTTGCGCGGTTCCAGTTTGAGTTGCTGCATCACGCCGTGAATCGATGCAGTTCAAAACGACGCATGTATGTAGGGTATGACAAGCGCAGCGCCGGCATACCAGATTCTCCCGCAAACTCAGATGGTATGCCGGCGCTGCGCTTGTCATACCCTACGAAAACTGTGCAACTTCAAAACACACAGCATGGCATCCGATCACCGCCAACCGCGTGCTGGAAGACTCAGTCGGACGGACTATCATCCGTCGCGAAGTTGCCACTGCACAAACCGCTCCCCGGAGAACCTAAGTGTCGGACGTCCTTTCCGAAATCTGTAAAACAAAGCGAACCGAAATCGTCGCTGCGAAGAGCCGTGTCTCAGAAGCGGAGTTGAAATCGCGTCTGGCGGACATCGATCCGCCTCGCGACTTCCTGGCGGCTCTGAAGGCCACTTCGGAAATCGGATTAATCGCTGAGGTGAAGAAGGCATCACCGTCGGCCGGGCTGATCCGAGAAGATTTTGATCCCGTCGAAATCGCCAGAATCTACGAAGCAGCCGGAGCGGCCTGCATCAGTTGCCTCACCGACGAGCCCTACTTCAAAGGAAAGCTGGAATACCTGACCGCCATCCGCAACGCCGTGTCAATCCCGGTCATGAGGAAAGACTTCATCCTGGACCGCTACCAGGTGACCGAGGCCCGTGCAGCCGGTGCGGACTGCATTCTTCTAATCGCCGAATGCCTCGACGACTGCACGATGCGGGACCTCTACTTCTACGCGTCGGAACTCGGGATGGAATGCCTGGTCGAAGTCTACGATCCCGAGAACCTCGACCGAGTCCTGAAGCTGGAAGCTCCGTTGATCGGAATCAACAATCGCAACCTCAAGACGTTTGTCACCGACCTGAAACACTCGACGAACCTCGCCGCAAGAGTCCCCGACACGGCATACCTTGTCAGCGAAAGCGGCATCCGAGAACGATCCGATGTCGAGCATCTTCTGGAGTTTGGCGTTCGAGGCATCCTGGTCGGCGAGACTCTGATGCGTCAGGAAGACATCGCTGCGAAAGTCCACGAACTGCTGGGTAACTAACAGTCGGAGATACAATTTGTCATCATCCTCAGTCAGGCCAACTCGACGATGACAGAAAGAACCACTCGATACCCGCAAAGCAGCCACCATGAAAGCCGTCGTTTTTGAATCCATCGGTGCCCCCGAGTCTGTCCTGACGATCAAAGATCAGCCCGAACCAGAACCGAAGCATGGGCAGGTCAAAGTTCGAATGCTGTGTTGCCCGGTCAACCCGTCGGACCTGATGTTCGTCCGCGGCCAATACACGTTAAGGGCCGACTGTCCAGCAACCCCTGGCTTCGAAGGCGTTGGCATCGTTGAATCGGCTGGTGGCGGATTGCGAGCAAAAATGATGCTCGGCAAACGCGTCGCCGTACTGTCACGCCGCGGCGGAAACTGGGCAGAAAAGAACGTCGTCCCTGCTTCGCAAGTAATTCCCTTTTCGAATCTCCTGACAGGTCGCCTGACTCAAGAGCAGCAGGCAACCTTCTTCGTGAATCCGGTCACAGCGTTCGTGATGTGCCGGAACGTTCTTCGTGTGCCGAAGGGAGAATGGCTGCTGCAAACGGCCGCCGGGTCCGTACTCGGCCACATGATCATTCGACTCGGAAAGCGCTTCGGTTTCAGAACGCTCTGCATCGTACGTCGTGAAGCTCAGGTCGCCGAGCTGAAAGCAGCCGGGGCCGATGCCGCCATCTGGTTTGATCCTGACCAACACTCGCTCGACCAGTTCCGAGCCGCCGTCGCCGCAGCCACCGGAGCATCAACGGAGCACAGCGTCGTTCACTCCGCCATCGACTGCGTCGGCGGTGCGACAGGGTCTGCCGTGGTAAGTATCCTCGGAAAACGAGCAAAGATGCTGGCCTTCGGCACGCTGTCCGGTGAACCATTAACGGTGCCGTCCCGCGCTCTCATGACGCCGGGAGCGTCGATCTCCGGATTCTGGCTCGGCAACTACATGGAGACTCTTAAGCTACCGGCGAAACTGAAACTCGTCCGAAGAGTTTCCGGTTTGATTCGCGAAGGCGTGCTCGCCAGCGAAATCGGCGCCAGTTTCCCCCTTGAACAAGTCATCTCCGCCGTCCAGGCCGCCGAAACTTCCGGCCGAGGCGGAAAGATCATCCTGAACATCGCCGCAGACTGACCTCACACTGCGAGTGAATTTGCAGGCTCAATCAGCTGCGAAGTTTCGCATGAAATGATTCGTCCGACAGATCCCAATAAGCGGGCACCGGCGTCTCCAGAGTCAACTTGTCATACCGAATCGGGTGAAGCAGGCTCAGCGACCGAGCATGCAACGCGATCCGGATATCGGATGCTGGTTGCCGAACGATTTTCATCGCGGTATTTGCATCCGGATTGGCCGCTGCCGGCACTGTTTCATCCGAGGAGGCTGGAGTCGAGATCTCTGCACTCGCGATTCCAGGTTTCACGCCGCCAGCGTCCAACCATTCGCCGCCGCCATACTTCACGTCTCCGACAACCGGGCAACCACGCGACGCAAACTGAACCCGGATCTGGTGCATCCTTCCCGTCAGAAGCAGAATTTCGACGAGCCATCGTCCTTTGAATTCACGAAGCACTCGATACTCCAGCCGCGCTTCCTTGGCCTTCGCCGTCCCTGCATCGACTACCTCCGAAATTGCCTGATCGGGAACCTTCAGCAGCCAGTCTTCAAGCAGCCCCGCCTCGGGTTCCGGACGCTTTTCAAGTAATGCCCAGTACGTCTTCGAAACCTGCCGCTTCTCAAACTGCTCCGCCACCCGCGCAGCGGCCTTCGAATTTCGAGTAAAAACGATCGTCCCGGATGTAGCCCGGTCCAGCCGGTGTGGAATGCCAAGATAAACATTCCCCGGCTTCTGATACTTTTCGGCCAGCCATGCCTTCACCAGCCCCACCATCGTCTGCTCGCCCGACGGAATTCCTTCCGTCAGAATCCCCGCCGGCTTGTTTACGGCAATCAACGGACCATCTTCCAGGAGCAGCCAATCAGGATCGTGCACAGATTCCTCACTCAAATCGCTGTTTAAACCGATGTCAGTAGCTGAAGACATCAAAAACGACGGTCGGACGTCGTCATCCCTGCGAATTACGACGAGCAGCCGGCTGCACAGTCAGGTGTCGGCTTCGAAAGAATTCCGCACGTGACTAATCACGGCGTGTCGACACAATTGCGAATTATCGAAAGAAGCTCACGTACGAATCGCCGAATGAAGCTCACGCGGGAAGCATCTGAAACCGACAAGAGAAAAATGCAGGGCCATCGCGAACACTTGGCGCGGCGGCAGCATGACTTCTATCATGCGCCCCCGCAATCGGAGAGGTGACAGAGTGGCCGAATGTGCCGGTCTCGAAAACCGGTGTACCGCAAGGTACCGTGGGTTCAAATCCCACCCTCTCCGCTTCGTCTGAATCAGCCCGAGAACCTGCTTTTACGCTTGGTTTTCGGGCTTTTTTTGTCCGCCGCGGCTTCTTCAGGTGAACGGAGTCAAGGCTGGTGACGGCTGCGGGAAAGCGCACCGAGATGCAGTCAAAAGCGGTCCGCGACGGTAAGCCAGACGGTAAGACACCGCCGTCCAACTCCGAGTCTAGTGCGAGTCCGGGAATCGAATTGGTCCATTAAAACGCGGCGTACGGCGAGCAAAAGCTCCGCGAAGATGAGTGGGAGAACCGTATTGTTGTTCGAAAAGGTCAGCAAAACGGAATTTCGTCACTCAATCTTCGAGGAACCACGGATGCGAAAAGCCTACTCAAAGCAGAGGCGACTGGACAGTGTGCCCATCGATCAGGTGGAGCTGAATCTCGACTGTCGTGACAGCATCATTCCAGTGCTGCGAGCTCTGCAGCAGGTATATTCCGACTGGACACTGACAGAGAAAGTGCTTGATCTGATCGGTCAGGATGTGAACGGCAATTCCCGCACAGACTGCGGACGCGAAGGCATGGATTACTGGCACCTGCTGGTACTCGCGAGCGTTCGACTGGGGTGCAACCTGACGTACGATCAACTGCACGATCTGAGTGAAAATCACTGACTCTACCGTTTTCTATGTGCGCGAGTGGAATCCTTGTAAAGACGCGGAAATCTGCAGGTTGTG
>JBLFXD010000452.1:0-6178 GCA_047611045.1 Planctomycetaceae bacterium
GAAGGGCCGATCGAGCCGTGGCCACCGACGAGCCGCACGGAACTCCTTGGCGGTCTCGATCCGGAAACGGGAACGCTGGACGACATTCGAGCGATCCTGTCTCGCAGACTTCCTCAGGCGTTTCGGCGGTCCACCGACGAGACCGAAGTCGAACCGTTCGTCGCTCTCGCGAAGCAGGCGCTTGATGAAGGCTTCTCATTCGAGGCGGCTCTGAGACGCGGACTCAAAGGTGTCATCTGCTCGCCCGAACTTCTGTTTCTTGAGGAGCGAAAGGCGACAAACACGACTATCGACGACTACGCACTGGCATCACGCCTGTCGTACTTTCTTTGGCGTTCCCTGCCTGACGAGCAACTTCTTTCACTGGCTGATCGCGGCGAGTTACAGAAGCCGGAAGTCCTTCGTGCTCAGATCGACCGGATGCTCGCCGATGCGAAATCCGATCGGTTTGTCGAGAGCTTCACCGGCCAGTGGCTGCGACTTCATGACCTTGATTTCACCGTTCCGGACCGAAATCTCTATCCGGAATACGGTCAATTGTTGCGTCAGTCGATGCTCGATGAAACGCATGCGTTCTTCCGCGAAGTTCTCGACCGCGATCACAGTGTCAACGACTTCATTGATTCAGACTTTGCGATGCTCAACAAGCCGTTGGCCGATTTCTATGGCATCGACGGTGTCAAAGGTCTGGCAGTCCGTCGCGTCGAACTGCCGGACGACAGCGTCCGCGGCGGCGTGTTGACTCAAGCCAGCGTGCTCAAGGTTTCGGCCGACGGCACGAGAACGTCTCCAGTTCTGCGCGGCGCGTGGATCCTGAAGTATCTGTACGGCACGCCGTCTCCGCCGCCACCACCAACGATTGCCGCGATTGAACCTGACATCCGCGGAGCGACCACAATCCGAGAACAACTCGCCAAACACCGCGAACACGAAAGCTGCAATCGTTGCCACCAGAAAATTGATCCACCGGGATTCGCACTGGAAAGCTTCGACGTCATCGGTGCACAACGTGACTGGTATCGAACGCGAGGCAGCGGCAAATACGTCAAGGTGCCGCGTCATCCGCAGGCACCAAAGCACTACGTCCAGTATCGCCAGGGCGCGGATGTTGACGCATCAGGCACAATGCCCGACGGCCGAAAGTTCGCCAACATTCGCGACTACAAGCGTCTGCTACTCGAAGATCAGACTGCGATGCCACGATCGCTCGCTCGACTGTTACTCACTTATTCGCTGGGTCGACAACTGGGTTTCTCAGACCGGCCGGAAGTGGAACGGATCGTCGCAAGCGTGAATCCAAAGGGCTACGGGCTGCGGTCACTGATTCATGAAATTGTGCAAAGCAAAACTTTTCGGCAACCGTAGACGTGCGGCAGAGCGTGTATGGCATTGACTGAGCCAACCAACCTCAAGGGATTCAATATGAATAACTCACGACGTATTACGCGCCGAACCCTGTTGCGAGGTGCAGGCGTTGCAATCGCGCTGCCGGCTTTGGATTGCATGCGTCCGTCGGTCGCATTGGCATTGCCGCCCGAGCAACGCGAGCCGCGTCGCATGGTCGCGATCAACTTCGAGCTTTCGTTCCATCCGCCAAATCTGATGCCGGAGAAAGCTGGCCGCGACTACGAGATGACTCCTTATCTCGAACCGCTGGCCGACCTTCGCGACGACTTCACGGTCATCTCGGGCATGTCACATCCGGAAGTCGATGGTGGCCACGCCGCTTCAATGTCGTGGCTGTCCGGTGCGCCGCATCCAGGGGCCGCGAACTTCCGGAATTCAATTTCAATGGATCAGCTCGCGGCAAGGCAGATCGGTCTGCAGACCCGATTTGCGTACATGGCACTCGGCGGTGGCGGAATTTCCGTGTCACCCAATGGTGTGAAGATCCCTGGCATCCCATGGCCCGAACACCTCTTCAATGAGATGTTTCTCGAAGGGCGACCGCGTGAAAAAGAAGCGAACATCGCTCGCCTCCGCGAAGGGCAAAGCGTCCTTGACACCGTGTTGGAAAGTGCCAGCAGAATGCGTCGCCGAGTTGGTCAACGGGACAATCGAAAACTCGACGAGTATTTCACATCGGTGCGTGAAGCAGAGCTGCAACTGCAGAAATCGGAACAGTGGCAGCACAAGCCGAAACCGAAAACGGATGCCGAGCCAATCAGAAACATCCGTGACCAGACCCGCTTAATTGAACGAGCGAGGTTGATGTACGACATCATGTACCTGGCGATTCAGTCTGACTCAACGCGGCTCATGACGTTGACCGTTGGTGATTCGAGTCACGTGCCGGCGCTGCCCGGCGTCTCGATGAATTACCACGATCTCTCGCACCACGGCCAGGATTCGGAAAAACTCAAGCAGCTCGGCATCGTCGAATCGGAACATGTGAAGGCATTTGGAGACTTTGTCCGCCGCCTGAAAGAAGCTGGAGAGGACGAATCGAACCTGCTCGGCCGCACGATGGTGATGCTTGGATCGCACATGCACAGCGGCGGTCACAACAACCGCAACCTGCCGGTCATCTTCGCCGGCGGCGGCTTCCACCACGGTCAGCACATCGCGCGCGATCAGGACAACAACGACCCAATGGCAAATCTCTACGTCACGATGCTCCAGCGTCTGGGACTTGAGGTCGATCGTTTCGCATCAAGCACCGGAACGATGAAGGGACTTGAAGTCAAGAGCTGAATCTGACGTCGATCAGGTCGGCTGCCGGGCAGTCAAGACCTGATTGGCCACTGTTCTAACAGGTGTGTTGACATGCGATTCCGCGAACTCTTCATCGTACTTGCCGTTGTCCTGGCGGACGTGCTGTGGATGCCACTGACCACGAAGGGCGATGTCACGCCGCACGCGCTCATTTCCAATGGTGTGGTGCTGCAGCGAGATCGCGCGGTCAATGTGTGGGGAACGGCTGATCGGGGTGAGGTCGTCACCGTCCGGTTTCGCGGCAGGGAAAGTTTGACGACGACCGGCGGTGACGGGCAGTGGCGGCTGCAGGTCGAGTCGCAACAGGCTGGCGGGCCGTTTCCGTTGATGATCGCTGGTAAGAATACGATTGCCTTAAACGTGTGGGTCGGCGACGTCTGGGTGTGCAGCGGGCAGTCGAATATGTGGTGGCCGGTGGCAACTCGCCCGCGATCGAAGGAACTGATCGGGACTGAGAATCCCTCGATTCGGCTGTTCACAGTCTCACAGCGCAAGTCCGAAGTGCCGCAGCGCGATGTCGAGGGGCAGTGGCAGGCATGCGGTCCGGAGTCGCTCGTCGGATTCTCTGCGGTGGCGTACTACTTTGGGCGAGAACTTCAGGCCACGCAGAAGATCCCGGTGGGGCTGATCCACTCGTCGTTTGGAGGCTCAGGGATTGAGGCGTGGATCAGCACGGCGGCGTTTGCCAAAGCTCCGGAACTGGCGGACGTACGCGAAAGCAACGCCGAGGCAGCTCGACGCGCGGCGCAGAGCCGCATACGCCTGCAACCCGAGATCGATCGCTATGAAGCGGCCGTCACTCGGGCGAAGCGGGACGGCACTTCGCCACCCAAACCACCACGCGGAATGATTGCCAGACCGTCGACTCACGGGCAGCTCTACAACGGCATGCTCGCGCCGTTGCAGTTGCTCGGCATTCGCGGCGTGCTCTGGTATCAGGGCGAAGCAAACACACACCGAGCGGGCGATTACCAGAGTTTGCTCACGACGCTGATTCGTAGTTGGCGTCTCGAATGGGGACAGGACAAGTTTCCGTTTCTGATCGTACAACTGGCGCCGTTCCAGAAGATCGTCACGCAGCCTCAGGACAGCGACTGGGCTCGGCTGCGCGAGGCGCAGTTACGAACCAGTCTCGCAGTGCCGAAGACTGGTTTGGCGGTCATCACCGACTGGGGACATGAGACTGATATTCATGTGAAACAGAAACGGCCCGTTGGCGAGCGTCTGGCACTGGTCGCCCGAGCGATCGTCTATGGCGAGCGTCTCGTTCACTCCGGGCCTCGACTGACCGGGATGAAGATCGACGGCCGCCGCGCGATCCTGAGTTTCGACCACATTGCCTCGGGACTGTCACCCCGGCGGCTAGTGCTTGAAGGCATCGCGAAAGATGGCCGCAGCGGCCTGACGGGCGGCGCGCTGCACGTTGCTCACAACGAGAATCCGACGGTCAATGTTCTGCTTCAGGGGTTCGCGATCGCTGGCGACGACCGGCGATTCGTTACCGCTCAGGCCGAAATTCGCGGCGACACGGTGATTGTGCAGAGCCCGATGATTTCGAGGCCCGTGGCCGTGCGTTACGGCTGGGCCGACTATCCCACCGGCAACCTGTTCAACGTCGAGGGGTTGCCGGCGTCTCCGTTTCGCACGGACGACTGGCCGAAAGCGAGTAATCGTTGAGCCCTTGTGAATGGCTGAAGTTGTGAGAGGTTGTAAGACTTCAGTCGCATCCTACAGCCTCACGTCGTCTGCGACTGAATTACTTTACCGAAACATCCCCGCACGAATGACCAACTGATGTCCTCGTGCCATCAATCACTCTCCCGACTGTTTACTATGGGGCTCGGTCTGTGTGTCCGAACCGGGCATCGTCTCTGATTTTGCAAAGAAGGCGGAGACTTCCGGTCACGCCCAGGTCGGCAATTCCTCGATCGGCGGTTCGCGTGTCATCCAGCGCTGGGATCTCGTTCCGAAAAAGAACAAAGGCAAGGCCGCTCTGAAAATCGGCAAGGCGGGTGTCCTGACGATGTCGCCGATCTTTCTACACGATGTCGGAATCGAGAACTTCACGAGCCAAACGCCGGGCCGTTGTATTGAACTCCAGACAGGAAACTTAACATGTCAAACTTTCTGGCTCAGAACTGGCTGCTCAATCGGCGGCATGTCCTGCGTGGATTGGGAGTGTCGCTCGCGTTGCCTTTGCTGGACTGCATGAAGCCGCTGCTGGCTGCCGAACAGCGATCACGACCTCGACGCAGCGTGTTCATTTACCTGCCCAATGGAGTCAACACTCAAGAGTATCGAATGACGTCGGCAGGGACTGAGTACCAGTTGTCGAAGCCACTGGCGTCTCTGGCGAAGCATCGGGATGTCATCACGCCGATCAGCGGGTTGTATCATCCACATGGTTTGGGGAATCATCACAACTGCAGCACGATCTGGCTGACGGGCGCGAAGATCGGACAGGCCGAGCGGAATTCCATTTCGGTGGATCAGCTCATGGCTCGCGTGACCGCTCCTCAGACACGCTTCTCGTCGATCGAATTGAGCAATCAGGGACATTCGCTGTCGTACAACGCCGACGGCATTCAGTTGCCGGCGCAGGCGAATCCGGGAGTTGTCTTCCGGGAATTGTTTCAGGAACCGACCGGCGGAGTCGACAAGCAGCGACGCGGCCTAAAACGTCGTGGCAGCATTCTGGATGCCGTGCTGAACGAAGCTCGCGAACTGGATCGCCAACTCGGTCAGGCGGACAAGGGACGACTGCAGCAGTACCTGACATCCGTTCGCGAAGTCGAGATTCGCACCGAGCGGGCTGACAAATGGCTCGATGTTCCGCGTCCCAAAGTTGCACCCACAGATCGTTCAAGAATGAATCGCTCGATTTCGCTGGAGCAACTTGGCGACTACCTCCGCACGATGTACGACATCATTGTGCTGGCGTTTCAAACGGACATGACGCGAGTGGCGACGTTCAGCACGGGCAACGAAGGCACCGGTCCGGCCGTCCCCGAGATCGGCATCAAGCAGGATCGACATTCCCTGTCGCATCACAACGGGAACCCCAAACTGCTGAACGACCTGTTGGCGAGTGACTCGTTCAATTTCCAGCAGTTCAGCTACTTCATCGATCGACTGCGTGAAACGCACGACGCCGACGGCCCGCTGCTCGATACGACCATGGCACTCTACGGCAGCGGAATGGCGTACGGGCATAGTCATGGAAACGCGAGCCTGCCATTGGTGCTGGCGGGCGGCACGGCCTTGGGGCTCAAGCACGGTCGACACGTGGACTATAACGTGACGAAGGATTTTCAGGGCTACGACAAGCACCGCGGCATCTACCACAGCGCTGTCAACAGCAGGGCTCACCTCAGCAATCTACTGCTGACGATGGCTCAGAAAATGGGCATCGAGTCCGACACGTTCGCCGACAGCAATTGCACAGCTTCCGAGGTCGAGGCAT
>JBLFXD010000453.1:0-6175 GCA_047611045.1 Planctomycetaceae bacterium
AACAGGCCGCCGTGACGCTCTGTGTAGAGGTCTGGATGGTGCTGCTTCGTGAGCTTTCGTTCGGAGTCGGTCAGGTGTTGCAGGCCGAAGCTGTAGTGGTGGCCGTTTCTTTCGCAGTGGTCGATACCCAGGACTCCGAGCGCCGCGAAGTCCTGATGCAGCGGCACGAGCGGCATGTTCGACAGGTCTTCTCCCGACTGAAATGCGGCGCGGCCATGCTGGAGTTCAAAGTGTCGAGTCAGGCAGAAGTTGAGCAGAGATTTGAAGAAGCCCTTGCAGTTCTTGTGCGAGGTTCCGGAGTAGCCGATCTGGAAGGCGTCGCGAAAGGAGTTCAATGTTCCGTCGGCTTCGTCGATCACGAGCTGCTTCTTTTGTGAGATTCTCGCGACTGTGGCGGCGGTGCCCGGATCGTGAGTTAACGCTCGCGTGAGAGGTTGCTCGATGAAAGCCGTGTGCTGGAACAGGCCGAGTTGCTTCTCCTCGAAGGCCTCAACAAAGCGAGCGAACGCGTCGAGATTCTGGTAGCTCTCGTTGCCATCCAGTGTGATGACCGGCTGATCCGTTCGCGCGACGACGTTCCAGATTCTGCCAAGTCGAGCGAGGTCGGATTCAGCATCGCCGGAGATCTTCACTTTCAGATACCGCAGCCCGTCGCGCGCGACGTATTCTTCGAGCGTTTCCGGTTCTCCATCGTTGAGCCGTTTGGCCGCTGGAAGGTCGGAGGTTGTCAGTGGGTCAGAGAGTCCAACCGTGTGACGGATATTGAACGTGTTGAGTGGGTGCTGCGGAAGAAAGTGCTCCAGCCTGAAATTGTTCAGGTCTGAGAAAACGCCTTCCGGCCGGAATCCGAGTTTGTTCTGTCGGACCGCCTCGAACAGCGAGAGCTTCTGAATTCGGCACACGGCGTCGATCACGGCACGCTCGAACAGAGCCGCTGCGAAAGCGCAGGACAGATCCTCGTGATCCGCCGCTCGGCCGGCTTGTGTGACTTCTTCGGCGTTCTTGATCGACTGCTCGAATGGCGAGTTGAACTTCGAATTCTTCAGATAGATTTCCCTCGCCGTCTCGACGAGGTCCAGCAAACGCTGCAGTTTCTTTTCAGGTGGATACTTCGGGCGTTTGTCGAGCCACCCGAATGAGGGGCGGTCGCCGGAGACTCCCCATGAGCGGTTGCCTTTGTCGTCGGCGAGTTCAAGCCGCACGACCAGGAAACCTCGCGGGCGACGTTTCTTTGGCGGGGATGGTGGTTCGTCGGAATTCTGTCGCCCGATGACGAACGAGCCTCGGTCGGGCGGTAGCTCGCGAACGAAGACGTTGATTGATTCAATGTGCCACACGATGATGCCTTCGTCTGGTGACGGTCCGATGACCGTTGCCGGGATTTATCAGTGATTACTCGATATCGAATCAGGTCTATGTCGTCGACGCAACTTCACATCCGGCAAATGAAGCTCGACGATATTGATTGCGCGATGAGTCTGAAGGATCAGGTCGGCTGGAATCAAACGCCCGACGATATCCGGCGACTCGTCGAGTACGAGCCTGAAGGTTGTTTCATCGCCGAGATTGACAGAGTGCCGGTTGGAACGGTGTCAACGACTTCGTACGGGACGAAGGTGGCGTGGATTGGCATGATGCTGGTGCTGCCGGAGTATCGTCGGCGAGGCATCGCAAGACGGCTGATGGAGACAAGCATCGATTATCTGCGCGGCCGAAACGTGACGTGCATCAAGCTGGACGCGACGCCGCTGGGGCAACCGTTGTACGAGCAGCTTGGTTTTCACGCGGAGTGGGGATTTCAACGCTGGGAGCGCGAAGGTGATGAAGTCGCCAGTTTCCCTCCCGATGGGGCGCTTTCTGCGGAGCTGTTGGAACTCGACGAAGCAGCGTTCGGTGCGGACCGCTCGAAGTGGTTGACCAGTGTGGGGGCGGGCTGTCGCGTGTTCACGACGTCGTCCGCGTTCGGAATGCTGCGGCCCGGCAGCGTTGCAACGTACCTTGGCCCAATCGTGTCGCAGGATGCGTCCGCCGTCGAGCCGATGGTGGCCGAAATGCTGGCCACAGTGGCGGGGCGAGTGTTCTGGGATATCCCGACGGGCAATGTTGTCTCTGAGGAACTGGCCGCGCGGTACGGATTTCAACCGGTCCGACAGCTACTCCGCATGTGGAGCGGCGCAGAAAACGTCTCCGGGCGACCGGACCTGCAGTTCGCCCTGCTGGACCCAACGACGGGCTGATTGTTTGCCTTATCGCGACTTGCGTTCTCAAGAGCAGCGTTCAATGTTTACGCTGACCCACCGGCGACGCCTGCGACGGGGCGGCGTCGAAGCAGTAGTCGCTATGTTTTGAAGGATGGAGTTGAACTGATGGCATCCAATCTGGGGCGTCGAGATTTTTTGCAGGCCACCGCCGGAGCGTTGATGGTCCCTTACACGTTTTCGTCGGAGCAGCTTTCTGCTGCTGAGCCGGCGAATGATCGACTTCGGTTTGCGTCGATCGGTGTTGGCGGGCGAGGAACGCAGCTGCTCGGTAATGCGAGCAAGTTCGGCGACATCGTGGCGGTGTGCGACGTCGATCGAAGTCATGCCGAACGGGCTCGGGAAAAAGCCGGCGGGAAGGCTGAGATCTACGAGGACTACCGCAAGCTGCTTGAGCGTAAAGACATCGACGCGGTGACGATCGGCACTCCCGATCACTGGCATGTGCCGATCGCGCTTGCCGCATGCCGAGCAGGCAAAGACGTCTACTGCGAAAAGCCTGTTACCTTGACCGTCAAAGAGGGGCAGATGCTGGTCCGGACGGTGAAGGAGACCGGCCGTGTCTTTCAGGTTGGGTCACAACAGCGGAGCGAGTTCGGACTGTTGTTTTTGAAGGCAGTTGCGATCGTCCATTCCGGTCGGCTGGGGAAGCTCAAGAATGTGCGAGTTTCAAATCGCGAGTCACCGGTCGGCGGACCGTTCCCCGTTCAGCCTGTGCCATCGCAATTGAACTGGGATATGTGGCTGGGGCAGACTCCGAAAGTCGATTACATCCCGCAGCGTTGTCATCAGACATTTCGCTGGTGGTATGAGTACAGCGGAGGAATGATGACCGACTGGGGGGCTCATCATCTGGACATCGCTCATTGGGGAATGCAGATGGAGCAGACGGGTCCGGAATCGATCGATGGTCGAGCCGAACTGCCGACAATCGCCAACGGCTACAACACCCCCGGCGAGTTTCAGGTCGACATGATCTATCCGGGCGGCTTGCCTCTTCAACTGGTCGTTAAGAAGGACGAGCGTAGCGGCATCCTTTTCGAAGGAGAGAAGGGACGAATCTTTGTCAGCCGCCGGACGCTGGCCGGCAAACCAGTCGAACAACTGGCCGACGACCCGCTGCCGGAAGACGCGATGACGAAGTTGTATCGAGGCAGGACGCCGGGCGATCACATGCGGAATTTTGTGGAGTGTATCCGGTCTCGCGATCTGCCAATCTCGGACATCTACTCGCAGCATCGATCGACTACGGCGCTGCACCTTGCGAACATCTCGATCCGGCTAGGGCGTCCGATCAAGTGGGATCCCGAAACCGAAACGATCATCGGCGATAAGGGCGCGGCAGCCATGCTGGGGCGTGAACACCGCAAAGGGTATGAATTCAGCGGGTAGACGAGTTGCGACTCGCGCCGTGTTGCTCAGTCGATTCTTCTTTCTTGATTTTCAATCGACCCCTCGAACAAGGAACAACATATGACGGACACTCCAACAAACAGCACACGACGTGATTTCCTGACGGCATCGGCCGCGGGGTTGGTCGGAGCGAGCCTTGCTCCGTGTCTCTACGCTGCCGAGTCGGGTTGGATCGAACTCTTCGACGGAAAGTCGCTGAAGGGCTGGCACGGGAATCCTGAGCGGATCGGGCACGGTACGGGTGGGCGATGGTTCGTCGAAGATGGAGCCATTCAAGGTGAGCAGGATCCGCCGGGATCTGGCAATGGCGGGATTCAGCTGACCGATCGGAAGTTCAAGAACTTCGAGTTGAAGATTGACATGAAACCCGACTGGGGCGTGTGTTCCGGGCTTTTTCTGCGTGGCAACGACCGTGGTCAATGCATTCAGATGATGGTCGACTATCACGATGCCGGTAACATCGGGCATCTTTACGGAGAGGGCACCGGCGGCTTTAACACTCGAACCTTCGACATCGATGGAATTTACGACGGCGACGGCGACGACCGGAAGCTGACCGGAATTAAGACCAGCAAACACCAGTCGCTCAAGGACGTCGGGCTGATTTCCAGTTGCACTCCTGAAGCGTGGGTCAAGGCCTGGAAAATCAATGACTGGAATACCGCTCACGTAAAAATCAACGGCGACGACCCACACATCGTGACATCGATCAATGGAGTTAAGATTTGCGAGTTTGACGGCAGAACGACAACCAACGAGAAGTACAAAGCCGATCGCGAGCAGATTCTCAAGACGATCAACATGCCGGGCAGCGTCGCCGTTCAGGTTCACGGGGGAAAAGGCTGGCCAAACGGTGCTCGATGTGCGTGGAAGAACATTCTCGTTCGCGAGCTGTGATCGTTGATCCTCGCGCGTTCTTGCCGTCGAACGTTCTGGTGAGGTTGGTGTAAATCCTTCGGGCAGATCGATAGATTTGCGGCAATCGGACCCACTCCCAACACCTGTTGACTCGTGAAGAGGCCTTTTGAAAATGAGACATGCACCCATGACTAAGTTTGTAGTGTTCCTCGCGATGGCCATGTTGTCGGCGTCGCTGCTTCACGCCCAGGATGCGAAACCTGATCCGAATGTTGAGGCCGGAAAGTTAACGCTGAGCATGCTCGATCAGACCGCTCAATGGAGCGAACTATTCAACGGCAAAGACCTGACAGGTTGGACGGGCGATACCAAGGGGTACTTCGCGAAAGATGGAAACCTTGTTTGCGAAGCTGGCGGGAAGAATCTATTCACCGAGAAGGAATACAGCGACTTCGCATTCAGCTTCGAATTCAAACTCCAGGAAAGCGGCAACAACGGCATTGGGATTCGCGTTCCGATGGGTGGCCATGCTTCCGGTTCAGGCATGGAGATTCAGGTCCTCGACCACAACGGCTCGAAATATTCGGGCGAAGCCGACATGGGTGGCGGCAAGACCAGAAAACTCAGCTGGCTCAAGCCGTGGCAGTATCACGGCTCGATTTATGGAATCGTTCCTTCGAGGACCGGGTATTTGAAGCCGGTTGGCGAGTGGAATTCGGAAACCATCATCGCGATCGAAGATCACATTATTGTGATCCTGAACGGTGCCGTGATTGTCAACGCTTTTCTGGATGACGTGACTCCGGTCGACGGCGGTGCTCATCCAGGAATGAAGAATAAGAAGGGACACATTTCGCTCGCCGGGCACAGCGATCATGTCGAGTTTCGAAATCTGTCTGTGGCCGACTACTCGCTGTCTCCGACTTCGCCGGATTCGAGTGTCGACAACACTCCGCCGGAAGGCTTCTCGGCGATGTTCAACGGGAAAGACCTGACCGGCTGGAAGGGACTTGCCAACGGAAAGGCACCGGTTCGCCGAGCACTCAAGGGCGATGATCTGGCCACGGCTCAATCGGCCGCCGACACGATCATGAACGAACACTGGAGCGTGGTCGAAGGAGTTTTGACTTACGACGGAAAAGGCAAAAGCCTCTGCACCGCAAAGGACTATGGCGACTTCGAGTTCTACTGCGACTGGAAAATTCCACCGGGAGCGGACTCGGGGATCTATCTGCGGGGGACTCCGCAGGTACAGATTTGGGACCCTTGGGATCCTCGGGTGAAAGCTGGCGCGGACCCACCAGCAAACGCTGAAGAGTGGGTCAAGCAGTACGGGAACGGCCGCAACCTTGGTTCCGGCGGCTTGTGGAATAACAGACGCTGGCGAAATGCCCCGACGTCTCTCGCCGACAAGAAGCCCGGCGAGTGGAACACGTTTCTGATCCGGATGGTCGGCGACAAAGTCACGATCTGGCTCAACGGAAAACTGATCGTTGATCGCGTCGCTCTGGAAAACTATTGGGACAGGACGGGCGTGACTCCGCTGGTCCGAGCGGACCAGATCGAGCTGCAGCATCACGGCAGCGAACTGTTTTTCAAGAATGTCTACATCCGCGAATTGCCGTACTGATGATGGGTGGACGTTG
>JBLFXD010000454.1:0-6172 GCA_047611045.1 Planctomycetaceae bacterium
GGCTCATCTGAAGAGAGATTTTCAGGCGCTGGTTGATCATCACGATAATCAGGTCAAACGACTGGGTTACGACCTGCGGCGGCAGGTTGAAGTCATGTTTCTGATCTGGCACCGGTACAAGTCCGGCGAAATCCCGTGGCAGACATTCCAATCCGAGATGCAGCCGGTGCGCGAGGCCGTCAACAGCCTGCTGCTGCGCGGCCAGTTCAGTGGTAATAAGCGACTCACTGGAATGTGTCGCGAACTGTACTCGCACCGCGACTGGCTGTGGACGTTCGTGGAACATCAGGGCGTGGAACCAACCAACAACACGGCGGAGCGGGCCCTGCGTCCGGCGGTGATCTACCGCAAGCTGTCTTTCGGCACCCAGAGTGAATCCGGCAGCCGCTTCATCGAACGGATGCTGACGGTCTCAGAAACCTGCCGCCTGCAGAAACGGTCCGTCTACCAGTGGCTCTGCACCGCCGTCGAAGCCAGCCTCCACCAACAACCCGCCCCGAAACTCCTCGACGGGCCGTGAACGGTTACCTTCTGAATTAGTTCGCGTGCGGTTCGGCGTGTAGATGCTTGCGGAACCAGTCGATGGCGAGTTGCTGAGCTTCTTTGCGTTTCTCGGTGTAGATGCCGTAGTGCTTGATGCCCTTAACGGTGACCAGCTTCTTCACGCCGTTGGCTCGGTTATGAGCGGCGATGGCGTGATCTTTGTTGTCGAACAGCTCTTCGTTCTCCGCGATGATAAAAAGCTTGGCACAATCGTCGCATCGATCGATGTCTTCGATGGGCGCGTACCGCATCAGTTTTTCCCACACGGGCTGGCCAGTCATACCACCAAACTTCGCAAAAGGTTCGGGGTAACCAATCTCGCCACGAGTTCGCTTTGAGGCCTGGTCGAAAGTCAGTTTGCGAAGGTCTGGGTTCTGAATCGCCCAGCGTCCATCCATCGATCCGACCTGGCTGACGAAGGCTTTGACTCGCGGATCGCGTGCGGTCACATAGACCACATGTCCGCCGGAAAACGACGACCCCCAAATGCCGATTCGATTCGGATCGCAAGCTTCTTCGCCGTGCACCCAACTAATCGCGTTTAGGATGTCCGTCGTTTGGTCGATCGGATCAACAACGCCTCGAACTTCAGTCACCTCTGCGACCAGTTTGCCTTCGCGCTGCACCGGCGGAGATTTAGCGATCACTCGCGCGTCACTCTTGCCCCAGCCGCGATAGTCAAATGTGACAATAAGAAAACCCGCTCGAGCAAACGCAACTCCATCAGGCCGAAGATCCTCGGCCGTGCCGCCCCATCCGTGGCTCATGACGATCGTCGGCAGCGTATCCGTCGCCCCTTTCGTCGCGAATATTTCCGCCGACATCCGTGTCCCCTCACTGATGATCCAGGCGGTGCGATATTCGACGTCGGCCGGGGGCTCGAAGGTGGCACGATCCTGCCCAAAAACTGTGCAGCAAAGCTGAATTGCGACGGCGAACGTGACAAGGCATTGGGCCTGGTGGGGACGATGTTGAATGTTCCGCTGCTCACTCATTTCCTGCTCCCATGCGGTCAACTTCGTCTTCGCCGGGAAGTCCAAACGAAATCAAAGAACCCGTATCCTGCTTTTTCAGGAACATGACACTGCCTGTCCCAACGTAGACTCGGCCTCGTGAGATTGATGGGCCGGTCCACAGTGGTCCGGTCGGCAATTCAGTGAGTACGTCCCCGGTCTGCGCGTTCAGAACGACAAGCTTTTCGGAAACAGCGGGCGCGAAACATGCGAGGCCACCGCCAAGAGCAATCCCTGCTGCGACCGGGTCGCCACCGGTATAGAAAAGTGACCGAATCTTTGGTCGATCGTGACGCCAGTTTTCCGTTTCAAGGTCACCTCGAACGCAAACCACGCGGCCAGCTTCGGGAGAGCCCGGCGTTTTGGTATTCAAAGAGAGCCAATCGAGTCCATTCGTAAAGACGCTCGTTCCGTCTGTAGCGCAGCCTGTCTGGATTCCGCCGATGGCACTTGGCAGCGCGATCATTCGTGGATCGCGTGGCGGTGAAAGCGGGTATTTCGGCTTGCCAGCGTAAACAGGAGTTTGAGCGACGATCTCGCCGTTGCCCGCTCGCATCACATAGAAGCCGCCGTTTTTGCAACCGACACCCACCACTGAAGTCGTCGCGCCATCGATGTCGATATCGTAGACCTTCGGTGTATCGCCAATCGAACAGTCCTTGTATCGGCCGGTTTTGGAATCGTAACCGGACATCGTGTGATTAAAAATGTCCCCGGCGTTCAGTTGCGTAACCCATTTTTCATTGCCGGTTTTGACGTCAACGGCAATGACTGCGGCGGAGTACTTCGAGTACAGACGCGGATCATCGTCGGTCGGCTGGCGCGGCGAGTTATGAACATCCGTGCCAAAGAAAATCGTACCAGTGGCTTCGTCGAATGACGGTGTTGACCAGACCGAGCTCGTTGACGGGCCGTGAGTGAAAACGTGCTTGCCGCTATCGTCTTCAACTGCGATCGGTTCAAGAAACTCTTTTGGTTCCGCGCCGACTTCGTACTTCCACACGACTTCTCCGGACTCCGGGTCCAGCGCGACCACGAAACCTCGACCAGTGCAACACTGGTATTCGGGGTCGAGCGGATAAGGATGCTCATAACCGCCGCCGCCTACGATGATCATTCCCTCCGCCAGGATCGCGGACGCATTGAATGTGTTGATCGCGTGATGATTGGGGAAGCCTCCGGCGCGTGTATCGACTTTCCAAAGTTCCTCACCGGTGATGCGGTCGAGTGCGAAGAACATACCAGCGGATGTGCCAAAGTAGACTCCTTTCTCGGTCACAAGAGCCGAAGCGACGATGCCATCATTGACATTGATCGTGTTCACGCCACCTTGTGGAAGGACGTGGGGAGTATTGTTCTTTGGGATTCGATAGACCCATGCGAGTGTGCCGTCCGGCTTGAGTTTGTAGAACGCTGGATAGGTTGCCGTGCCAAAGTAGGCGTGGCCGTTGACGACGGTCGGCGTGGCGTGAATGGCCCCGACCTTCACCGACGATGACGAAGTCGGAAACCGCCATTTCTCGACCAGCTTCGACGCGTTGTCGGGCGAAAGCACATGCTCGGCCGAATTGAATCGCCAGCCACGAACATCGTGATTGTACATCGACCAGTCGGCGTCCGTGATCGGCGGCAGCTTGCTGCGAATCACTGCAACCTCGGCAGCGGTTCTAGCTGGAGTCAACGCCGCGTCCCCTTGCGATTCTTTCTCGATTTGTTGTTTCAGCATCTGCAGGATTACAGGGCGCGTCACCTGGATTTCTTCTGCATCAAATTCCATTCCGATGGCCGTGTAAATCGCCTGATAGATACCGCCCACGATTGTCCACGGCGCCGCCATCACTTCGACAAGCGGCGTCCCATTCTTGTCGGTCGTATCGACATCGGCACCGTGTTTGAGCAGCAATTCAACCGTCTTCGGGTGACAAAAGAATGCCGCGTTGAAGAGCGGTGTGTTTCGCTCATTGTTCTGTGCCTCAATGGCCGCGCCAGCCTCAATCAATGCCTCCGCAACTTCCGTCTGTCCCATGACACACGCGATGATCAGAGGCGTGCTGCCCGTTCCCGGCTGCTTCTGCTCGATGTCAGTCCCCGCAGCAATGTGTTGTTTGATTGCATCAATGTTGCCGCTTCCTGCCGCGTCAAAGACTGAGACTTCCGGGACCGACGCGGCACTTGTGGCTGACTCTGATTGAGCTGGTGAACCCACCGGTTGTTGCTGTTCCTTCCCACCGTTGCAGCCAGCAAGAAATACCAGCACCAGCCCAACAAGTGTGTTGGCGAAACTCGTCAAGAGTTTCGGCCTGCGGTCGACGGGGAGAGTCCTGCCGATTTCCGGTCCGTTTATCACAGCAATATTCATTCTTAGTTTTTCCCTTCTTGTTCGTTGAGAATTTCAGCAATCTGGCTTCGAGTCGCCTTGATGTGGTTGAGATCGAATTCCAAATGCAGCCAGTCGTAGACATAGTCGTAAACCGCGACCAACTCTGCATCCAATTCCGGGGTCACCGTGCCCCGTGGCGTTCGATCATCACTGTTGGTTGCGCTTGAGCTTGCCCCTGATTGAAGCAACAACTTGACGATCTCAGGACGACAGAAGAAACATGCCTGATGAAGGGCTGTGCCGCCGGACTTATTACGCACTTCAAGGTCGGATCCGGCATCAATGAGTGTCCTTGCGATGTCGGAACGGCCGTAGACGGCAGCCAACATGAGTGGGGTGTTGCCTCCAATCTCTTCTTTTGCATTTAATTCGGTGCCCGCAGCAATATGCTGCTCGACGGCCGCTGAGTTTCCAACGATCACCGCTTGCCAGACGCTTATCGTTGGAATTGATCTTTCGGAATCGCCGCCGGCTGATGTTAGCAGTGCCAGGATCTTCGGTCGCTCAGCCCGAATCCGTTCGAGGTCGATCGACTTGTTCAAGTCTTTTTCAAGCTTGCGGTAGAACGCCTCCAGACCGGAGTCCCACGCGACGCTCACAAGGTCTGTAGAGCTGAAGCCCAGTTCATTTCGCTTACCTGGGTCAGCTCCCGCCGACAACAAAACACGCACGATGCCCGTATTTCCATGAAACGCCGCCATGTGCAGAGCGGTGTTCCATCCGCGATCGGTAAGCGACACATCCGCGCCACTCGATAGCAGCAGTCCGGCGACCTCCGACTGATCGAACAGTGTCGCGACGTGTAGCGGAGTCAGTCCATACTCTGCCTTCGCATCGACGGACACGCGGTTTTCCAGCTCATTGCGGACTGCGTTCAGATCGCCGTCAGCCGTTGCTGCCCAAATGTTCTGTTCTGCCCTGGGGACTTCCACCGTCAACTGTCCAAGCGACGGATATGCCATCGCTTTTTGCTGCGGCGGAAAGTTGAGAATCATCAGCGACAGCAGGACCGTCGCCGCCAGCGTCGAAATCCCCGACACCCACTTCCAGACAGCGGAAGTTGAATGTGGAATGGGTCCGTTCGCTTCATCAGCTGGTTGCACGATGGATTGAGCTTCCTGGCGCAGATGCGTGTCAAGTTCTGCCTGAAGCACGAACTCATCCAGAAGCTCGTCGTTATTCGTCAGACGAGCTTCGAGTTCCCGTACTTCGTCCTCAGTGGTAAGACCCAGCAGGTAACGATGAATCAGTTCGTTCGATGTCATGCTTGGCGTACCTCCCCAGCCATTCTGAGTCGGACACAATCGGCGAGCTGCTCGCGCAGCCGACCCAATAATTTGTACAGAGCATTCGGCGATTTTTCTCGGCGCTCTGCGAGATCAACAACCGTGTAGGTTGAGCTGTGTGGGGCGAGCAGTAACTCACGATGTTCTGCCGAAAACTGATCGAAGCATGCGTGGAGTGCTTGTCCACATTCATTCAGCTCGTGCACCGGTTGACGTTCACTTCGCTCAGCGACCCATTCGAGCATTTCGTCACTCAGCAGCGGGCGTCGCGAACGCAACTTCTCCAGCTGTCGCAGGCACTTGAACCGCAAGATGACTCTGGCCCACGGAACGAAACCATCTGCATTTTCCAGTTGGCCTCGCTTCTGCCACATGGTCACGCTGGCTTCCTGCAACGCCTCGTCAACCAAATCCCAATCGGGAACGAGGCTCCGAGCATACGCTCGAAGGGCCGGCTCGCGCTTGACCAGCATCGCCAGAAAGTCAGGCTCGGTGAGTTCAAATTGAGGTTTTTGATCGTCCATACATACTGTTATCCGTCCTCACTGTCAGGACCTGCCACAATCTTAGAAGAATCCTGTGGAAGCTGGAATCGACGGCATCCTGACCGACTATCCTCTCGAACTACGAACGACACTTCGGCAAATGCAGGTAGACGACGGCCAGTGGCAAAGCCTGTTCGACGGCAAGTCACTCGAAGGCTGGAATGCCGAAGACCTCGATGAGTGCTTCAAAGTGCAAGATGGGGCCATCGTCGCCGGAGGTGGGCCTCTGGCTCGTCTCAGCTACGTTGGCCCGATCAGCAAGCATGACTTCAAGAACTTCGAGCTAAAGGTCGAGGTGTTGGCGAAGCCCGGCTCCAACGGCGGCGTCTTCTTCCACACAGGGCCGCAAAGCAAGTTCTTAAAGAAGGGCTACGAGGCACAGGTCTGCAATTCCTGCGGAAGCAA
>JBLFXD010000455.1:0-6170 GCA_047611045.1 Planctomycetaceae bacterium
GTGATGCAGACAACGTGAGTCGCCAGCCAGAACTGAGTATCCAGCACGGCCTGCAGAACTTTGAATGTGTCACCGTCTCCCGCCAACAGGTGAGAAATTCCAAGAGTGATCGCTCCAAGTCCGGCCCCGATGATGTTGCCGATGCCCAGCCGGTAGATCGATTCAAAGACCATCCCCAGGATCACACAACCCCACCCGATGAACACGGCCGATGAGTAAAGGTTCGTGACTGGCGGACGACCAGAAATGTAGATTCGAGCGATGAGTGCAAAGGTGTGGACGCAGAAAGTCGCCAAGATAATGAGGAATGCAGTTCGATTCAGTGTCCGCGACCAGCCGAGCAGACCGATGCAGGCGATCACGAATGCGAACAAATAGCTGAAGGCCGAGTAGTAAAACGGCGCGAAGTTGTTGAAGAAGGTCTCGAAATTGACTCGGTCACTGTCGAACTCCTTCGGTGGATTCTTTGCCAGCCAGCCGTGGTACTCTTTGACTTTCTTATTGAAGTCGCCGGCTTCGTCGTTTGCATGAGCGACCATAATCTCGGTCAGCAGCTGAACTGGCTTGCTGGTGTCGGCGCCGAGCAGGTTCACGCTGAAGTACGACTTCGTCCATCCTCGGGCAAACGTTTCCCACTCTTCACTGGCGGTGAAGTCACGATCGTCCTCGCTCTCGATTGGAGGAATCGCGAGTGGCGGTTGTCGCTCGTCGACCTGCTGCAGAATCCGCATGGTGGTCTGAATCTGTCGGCGCATTTCGTTCTGATCGAGACCGTCGACCCGAATATCCGGCGGCTGGAACGTCGTCACCAGTAAATCGAATTGTCCCAGCTTGCTCTGCAACTCGACGAATTTACGTTCGTCAGCAGTTCGCTCTTTGCTGTCTTTCTTACGTGCGTCATTGGCGGCGTCGACGAGCACCGGGATCTTTTCAAAGAAATCGTCCAACGAGTAGAGGTGCTTCTTGCGACGGTCCAGTTCCAGCTTCTTCAGAAGTTGCGGGTGATCAATTCGGAACACACGGTGTTCGCGAGCCGCCGCCGGATTGGCGATCACATCGAGCAACCAACGGACTGCCGGCTGCGTGTCGCCATTCTTGTCTTTGAATGTTTCGCGGTTGGACAGGATTCGCAGGCTGTTCCGAGCCAGCGTGTCAAACGGTTTGACGCGTCCTTCATAAACCAGCGGAAGCCGGCCGAATTCGTGCAGGTTGGCCTCGGTCGATTCGTAGCTCGGCATTCGCGACTTGCTGACAAGCCACCCGGCCATCAGCAGCATGATGAGCCACGGTACGAGCTTCGCGGCGAATGGCTCGGGCACGGAACCGGAGAGTGTCCCCGAGGCCGAATCCATCACCCCTGTTTTGATCTGACCCGAATCACGACGGCGCAGGAAACGCATCATCACGATCCAGAAGTGGGCGAGCATTCCCGTCGCGACGATCATGCACGAGACGTACGGAATCAACCAACCGGTGTTCGACACAACGGCCAGCGTTGTTGATTCTTTACCCGTGACCGGATCGGGTTCGCCGTAGCTGCTCTGGTAGAAAGTTTCGCCCGCGTAACGCAGCGGGTTGTTCATCCAGATGTGCTGCTCGAAATCGTCGCCAGTTTCCGGGTCGGTGATCTGAACAACGGATCGATAATCGCGAGGCGTGTTCGTGCCGACGTAGTCTGTCTTACTGACATCCGTCAGCGAGACGGTGTACGGCTTGAAGTAACGCTTGAACCGAAGATAAACATCCCAGGTGTCATCCCCGACTTTGACGCGGTTGGGAGTCCACTCTGACCGCTTTACCAGTTCGAAGAAGACGCCCGTCAGAAACGTGCCCAGTTCCTTGCCGGTTTCCTTTTCGGTAACGCGGACGTAAGCGGCCGTTAAGTCAACCGCTCCACCGGAGTCAGTACCGGCTCCGGCGCGAACTTCAGAAACGATCATCGTCTCGCCAGGTCCGGTCGTCGCGGGGTTCCATTCTTCAAACGCGTAGTTAATCACGTCGTCGATCGAGACGAGCTTCTTTCGAACGTCGGCGGACAACGGCGTCCCGAGTGTTTTCTCAAGGTCGTCGTAGACCTGTTTGACTTTCGAGGGGTCAGAACTCAGATCAGCCAGATCGTCGGCCGTGTTGACCTGAAACGGCGGGACTCCGAGCGTCGACGCAATCTCAATCTGCAGTTGCCGCCGTTCGACCGGATTTGAGTTCTGCAGGAACTGCACAATCTCAACGTCAAACGGCATCTCGTCGTCGGAGAGTTCGGGACCGGACGGTGTATCCGGCTGGCCGGCGGCGACGATCATCGACTTGGGAATGATGATCTCTTCGTTCTGGTCCTCGCGGGCACGATTGACGAAGACCAGTTCGAATTCGCGGATGTCGTCGGCGTAGTTAACGGACTCGCCTTCGTTGATTCTCATTTGAGTTTCAACATGCGACGTATCGACGACGACCTCGTTGAGCATCATCAAGCCGACGCCAGCGTGCAGCAGGACAACGCCCGCTCGCTTTCGAAACAGCATGACACAACCAGCCAGCATAATGACAGACGCTCCACAGCCTTTAACAAGCTGCCAGAGAATTCGCATGCCGGAATCGTCGATCAACGCCTCGCGCGGGTTGAACAGGAAGTAAGCAGCGATCATCAGACCACCGAAGACTCCAGCCAGACTCAGGGATTCCGTGCGGTTTTCGCTCCACTTACTGATCACTCCCCAGGCCGTCACCAGAAGCAGACTGACGGCCAGAAACTGCAGCAGGCTCCACAACGTGTCCCACCCGATCGTGGCCGACTGAGCTGAGTTGCTGCCGTGCCCGCTTTCGATGACGAGCCACGTGGCGACTACACCGATCGCGGTCACCATTAAGCCGCCGGTCAGACGCGGACCTTTGGCCTGCAGCTTGAACTTCAGCGAGTGTGCTGCGGTCAGGTTGAGAGCCATCAGCGTGCCGATCAAGTACCCGCCCGGGAACAACATACCGACGCGAGTATCAATGCCGCTCAGATCAAGATAAGGAGCAAACAGGGGATGAAACGTCCGGACCGGCACCCACGCAAACCAGCACCGGAAGTAGTCGCTGACGACGTCCCAGATGTCGAGTTCAACCTGAGCCAGCGTTCCCGCCAGAATCAGAAAGATCGAAAACCCGAACAGCGTGACCGTCAGCTTGAGCGACGCCAGGGGCTTAACGACTCGCCGGATATCGTCACCAAATGACAGGTCTTTGGCGTTGTCAGCGGAAAACGTCTCGTCAGGGTTAGCCTGGCTGGACATGTTTTTCTCCAGCTGCCGAAGCAGCGGTGAGGAATGATTCTGTTGAGTAATTCGGCCGTTGTGCCAACGGGTGGCACAGGTTGCTTGCAACCTGTGCGGCGAAGCCGCAAGAGGTCGTTCACAGCCGAGTTCAATTTCTCTTGTCGCTGGGCGACACTGGTTGCAAGCAACCAGTGCCACCCTGATTTTCTATCGAATTGACGCCGGGGTTACCGGAACTTGACCGACTTCAGGAATGCTCGGACGTTGTCTTTTTCCTGAGAGACGACGTCAGGATCGCCGACCAGTTTGAAGAACCAGCCGGTGTCGCCCTGAACGACGATCGCTCCGATGATCGATTGCTTCTCGCCGGAAATCACGATCAGGCTACCGGATTCGCCGCCGACCGAAATATCTTCAACTTCGTTGGACAGTTCTTCTTTGCTGAGACTCTTCAATCCAGCCTGACCCCTCCAGCGGTCTACATTCAGCGCAACATCCGAACCTGCAGCCGCGAGTGACGACACATAGAACTCGGCAGTTTTTCCATCGAGGTCGATGTTCCACGAAATCTTTCGAAACGGTTTCAGGCTGCCTGAAACCCAACCGTCGGGAACGTCGAAACTCATTTCAGGAATCGATGTCGGCGAGCCTTTGCCGGCTGCACTCGGCTTTGAGTTTCCGCCGCCGGTTGGCGGATGTCCCGGAGGAAGCGACGGGCCTGCGGCAGACGAACCAATTGCTGACGATGGTCGGCTGGCAGTCGATGCTCCGCCGCTCGACGGTGCCGGAACTTTGCCTGACAGGTTCACCCACGTGATGGTCGTTCCGTCTTCCAGGTCGAACTGCTTGAAGTCAGCAGATGCTTTCATTTCTTCGAGCGTCTGTTTTGCAAGACTAAGCTGGCCTCGCCAACGGTTGACGTTCGGCAGGATGTACTCGTCCGATGCCGGATCGTCGTTGGGCAGAGCGATGACTGAGCACTCGAGTTTCTCAGCGGGATCGCCAATCACGAACGTCGCCGCCCGCATGCCGGAACCACGTTGTTCGGTCCATCCTTCAGGGGTCTTCCAGACCGGCTTGCCGTCGGCGATCTTCAGCGTCTTGAGCAGGGACTCGAACTTTTCGACCTGACCAACCACTGCGGATTCCACTCCGGAAATCTTGAAGAACCAACCCTGACCACCAGCCGGCACGATCGCGGCCAGCATTCGGCCATCGACTTTTTCAGACGGTCCGGGAGCGGCTGGCCGATCAGGAATCGACGCCGAAGCTGTCGGCACTTCCGGTGCATCACTCGCCGGCGTCGACGGTTTGGCAACCAGCCGCCTGGTGATCTCGGGTTCTTCCGTGCAGCCAGCGGCGAAAACCAGCATCGCTGCCGCCACGAAGAATGGACCGGCGCAAACTAGCGCACGGGTCGATGTCGAGAACGATGTGTCCCGGCGTGAAGTCATTGTGGAATCGCTTTCGAGAAGTCGCTCACGAGCTGACGAAACGGAGCCGTGCCCGACGACTTGTGGTCGGACGCTGCCTGTTGAATCAGCGATTGAGCGGTCGGTATTAAAACAGCGAGGTGGGATAAACGAGGCGGGACTCTGGATTGGCAGTCAGCAGGCGGAGTCGTTGCTTCTCACTCGGGCGGCGAGAGACGACTCAACTCCTGACGAGACAGCAGTTTCGAACGAATCAGCCCACAGCAGGAAGCGACTCACTATATCTAGTGCGGTGGCCGGCGAAAAGCACATGACGATTTCGACGATTTCCGTGATTCTGCGGAAATTCCCTCGCAGAACGATCTCGCGGAGTGCAGTCCCTCTGCCGGTCACGCGCCTCGAATCACTGTTCGCGGCGCACCGATTCTGCGGCTCCTGCGGTTCGGGCAAACCACGTCGACCTGATTGCTGACAGAAACCCTGCGGAATCGTCAGGCCCATCGCCTGCCTGTTGTATGTTTGCCCGTTCGATCCGCGCTGGATTCCGGTCTCCGATGGCGTATCCGTCTACAGGCCTGTTCAGGCGGCGGAATCTGTAATCCACCTTTGAGTCGACAGTCCAGGGCGTCCGACATGTCACGATCCGATGCACTCCTTCGTCTTCATGAGCGTCTTGTTGCTCGCTGTGACGAACTGCGCAAGAAGCTCTCGCTCGGTGATTCCAACAGCGAGGCCAAGGACGCATCCAGGCTGAACGTCGGCGATCTCGGCGACGTCGCCAGCGAAGGTGCGGTCAACGAGCTGAACTCTCAGCTGGCATCCATCGAAACTCGCGAGCTGTTCTTCATTCAGCGGGCGATCGTGATGATCCGCGAAGGACGATACGGCTCGTGCGAAGGCTGCGAAGGACCGATCCCGATCGCTCGATTGAAAGCGTTGCCGTACTCGGTGATGTGCGTTGAGTGTCAACGTTCTCAAGAAGAGCTTGGAACCGAAGACCCTGAAGAAGTCGACTGGGACAAAGCCTGCGACTACGAAAACCGCTTCAGCGAACGCGAAATCACATTGGACGATCTGAAGTTCGACCGCTGAGTACGAATTCTGTATCGACTCGCGACTCCGTCAGCGACTGCCGCATAACTTCGCTGCGTAACAACCGGGCCTGTCTACTAACGGAGCTGCAGGATGAAAACGACTCGCTCGACACTGTTGTGCTGCTTCGGCATCGCCTTGGGGTTCGGCTTCGGAGCTGGGCTCAACATTCACGGTCCGGCGTCGACCGTCAAAGCTGATTCACTATCGGCCGCCGAGTCCGAAAAGATCTACCGCGAACTCGACGCCGGCGGCTCATCGCTCGTAGACACCAGCAAAGTGCTGTCGAAGATCGCTCGCGTCGTGATGCCGAGCGTTGTCCACATCAACAGCTTCCGCAAAGTGACGGGGCGAGGTCGAGTTGAAGAAACCGGCTCCGGCGTCGTCATGA
>JBLFXD010000456.1:0-6167 GCA_047611045.1 Planctomycetaceae bacterium
CACCGCCCACCAGCAATTTGACATTGGTGGGCAGTGCCCACCCTACAGTTCACCCAAAGGGAGAAGAACGCAGAGAACGCCGAGGTTCCGCAGAGGAAAGGAGAGGTCTCCATTTCTCTGCGTTTTATCCTCAGCGACCTCTGCGTTAAAAAGTCAGAATGATCAAGAATATTTTGCTCATTGCGTTCGGGTTTTGTTTCGTCGCCCAGGCTTCGGCTCAGCAGAAACCGCTCGACTTTGCCCACCAGATCGCCCCGATCCTGAAGCAGCACTGTGTCGAGTGCCACGGTGGTGAAAATGCCAAAGGCGGCTTCTCGCTGAACACTCGCGAGCTGTTTCTGGAAGACGAGATGGCCGTTCCCGGAAAACCGGCGGAGTCGCACTTTCTGGAGCTGGTCACTTCAAAAGACCCGGACGCCCAGATGCCACCCAAAGGCAAACCGCGAGTGCCTGCGGAGAAGATCACATTGTTGAAGGCATGGGTCGGCGCGGGCATGAAATGGGATGCCGGCTTTACCTTCGCGACGAAGCGTTACGAGCCGCCTCTGCACCCCCGTCGTCCCGAACTGCCGCCGCTCGTCGCAGGTCGAGCCAACCCGGTTGACCGGATCGTCGATGCGTACTTCGCGAAGAACTCGCAAGCTCGACCAGCCGCCATCAGCGATGCCGCGTTTCTGCGGCGAGTTCATCTCGATCTGGTCGGCCTGTTGCCCACGCCCAAAGAGCTGAGCGAATTCCTCGCTGACCGCTCTCCGAACAAGCGTGCGAAGATGATCGGAGCGTTACTCGCCGACGACCTTCGTTACACCGAGCACTGGCTGACATTCTGGAACGATCTCCTCCGCAACGACTACGCCGGGACAGGATTCATCACCGGCGGTCGCAAGCAGGTCAGCGGCTGGTTGTACCAATCGCTGATCGACAACAAACCGTACGACCAGATGGCTCGCGAACTGATTGCCCCTCCGACGCCGGAAAGTCGCGGCTACATCGACGGCATCAAATGGCGAGGCGAAGTCAGCGCTGGGCAGACAATCGAAATTCAGTTTGCTCAGAGCGTGGCTCAGTCGTTCCTCGGCATCAACATGAAGTGTGCCTCGTGCCACGACAGTTTCATCGACCGCTGGAAACTCAGCGAGGCGTACGGTCTCGCGGCGATTTACTCAGGCCGACCGCTCGACATCCATCGTTGCGACAAGCCAACTGGCGAGACCGCTCAAGCTTCGTGGTTGTTTCCGGAACTCGGACAGGTCGACGCGGCCGCTCAGCCAGCGGAACGCTTGTCGCAGCTCGCGGGCTTGATGACGCATCCGAAGAACGGTCGATTCACACGAACGATCGTCAACCGTTTGTGGGCTCAGTTGATGGGCCGAGGCATCGTGCACCCGCTCGACGCGATGCAGACCGAACCGTGGAACGCCGACCTGCTGGATTACCTGGCGACCCATCTTCAGGACAATGCTTACGATCTGAAGTCAGTGCTCGCGTTGATTGCCAATTCGCAGGCCTATCAGTCCGAGGTCGAATCGCAGGCTCAGGAAGCCGACATTTCCGGATACACCTTCGCCGGTCCGCGAGCCAAACGAATGACCGCCGAGCAGTTTGTCGATTCGCTCTGGCAACTGACGGATTCTGCACCGACGGCTTTTGATGCTCCGGTTTCGCGAGGCAAAGTCGACCCGGCGGAAGTCGAGAAAACCAAACTCTCCGCCGAGTGGATCTGGGGAGACTCTGCCAACGGAGGCGTTCCACCGGCGGGCGAGCAACTCGCCTTCTACACAACCTTCAAAATCGACAAGCCGATTCAGTCGGCGGGTGCGGTCGTCACTTGTGACAACGAATTCACACTGACTGTGAACTCGCGAGAGATGGCCAAAGGCCAGCTCTGGACTCAGCTTGGCGCGGTCACTCTCACAACGGCGTTGAGGCAAGGTGAAAACACGATCGTTGTCGTTGGGGGGAACGCTGGCGCCGGCCCGAATCTCGCCGGTCTGTTTTTCGAAGCGAGGATCGTCTTCGCGGACGGAGAATCACTCACCATCAAGTCCGACAGTTCGTGGCAGTTCGCGTCGAAGTTTCCGGCAAAGACACCGGTGCGCCGCTGGACGATCAAGGATCTGAAGTGGCAGCCCGTTACGGTCGTGCCGACGCTCGACGCCTGGAAGAACGCCATTGAACCAGTGGCTCCTCGGCAACTCGTGCGAGCATCTCGGGGATCGGCATTGATGGTGCGAGCGTCGCTGTTGAAAAGCGACTTTCTGATGCGAAGCCTTGGTCGCCCGAATCGGGATCAGATCGTCTCATCACGCCCGAACGACCTGACCACTCTGGAAGCGATCGACCTGTCCAATAACGAAAGCGTTGCGAAGGCTCTGGCAAAAGGCGGACAACGACTGGCTGATCACGAGTGGTCAACCACGGACGATTTGATCAATCACCTGTTTGCCTCAACCCTGACGCGATACCCGACCGATTCCGAAAATTCAGCCGTACGGAGCGTCATCGACGACGACGTCACCCCCGAACAAATCGAGGACCTGCTGTGGGCACTGTGCATGACACCCGAGTTCCTACTCATTCGATAGACTCAATAATCGACAGACAGCAGATCAAAAATCTTGTCACCTCGCCCCCCTTGGGGGAGAGGTCGCGGTCTCAGCCGCGGGTGAGGGGGATTTTTTGTCCGTACTTTGATTCGAACGGCGACACCTTTTCTGAGCAGAAACCCTCACCCGGCCCTGAAAGGCCGACCTCTCCCGCAAGCGGGAGAGGTAATATTCGTGGAATTCGCCACTGCACATCAGAGGCGTCAGACGATCGACGGAGACAGCCATGAATCTTAAACACGACCCCGCCACACCCGACCACATCGTCCGCCGCAACTTCCTGAAGCAGTTGTCGGCCGCCGGTGCCGCTGCGCTGTTGACTGGTGAGCCGCGTTCATTGACCGCTGCTGAGCATGGATTCGAACAGCCTCAAGCGACGGCCGATTCGTGCATCCTGATCTGGATGGGCGGAGGCATGGCCGCTCCGGAAACGTTCGATCCGAAAAGGTATTCGCCCTTCGAAAAGGGGCTCAAAGTCAGCAGCATGCTGAGCACCTTTCCGGCCATCGACACCGCCGTCGACAACATCAAGATCTGCGAAGGCCTTGAGAACATCGGGCAGGTGATGGACCGCGCGACGCTGATCCGTTCGGCCGTGCAGCCGGACCTCGGCAGCATTCTGCACTCGCGGCATCAGTACCACTGGCACACCGGCTACGTGCCGCCTCAGACGGTGGCTTGCCCGCATCTTGGCGCGTGGATGGCCAAAGTGCTCGGCCCCAAGAACCCGGTCATTCCGCCGTTCATCAATATCGGACAGCGGCTGGAAGGCGTCGGCGAGAAAGAAGAACTGAAGGCGTTTACGACGGCCGGATTCTTCGGTAGCGAGTTCGGACCGATGAACCTGCCGTTCCCCGAGCAGGCATCTCAGTCCGTCCAGCCGCCGAAGGGAATGACTGCCGGCAGGTTTTCCAACCGACACAAACTCTTCAAAGAACTCGTCAAGTCCGGTCCACTGAAAGATCGAGCCAGTGACTACCAGCAGGAATCGATGGTCCGCTCTCTGGAAAACGCTTACCGCCTGCTCAGCTCGAAAGACCGGGAAGCCTTTGACATTGAACTCGAACCCAAAGAGAGCCGCGAAATCTACGATACCGGCCGCTTCGGTCGAGGCTGTCTGCTGGCAAAGAGACTGGTCGAATCCGGCGCTCGCTTTGTCGAAGTCACGACCGAGTACGTGCCGTTTCTGCACTGGGACACTCATAACAGTGGCCACGAAACTCTGGCTCGTCTGCACGGTGAGATGGACCGTCCAATTGCCCAGTTAGTTCTCGACCTCGAAGCCAGCGGACTGCTCGACCGAACGCTGGTGATCATCGCCTCTGAATTCAGCCGCGACGCTTTGATCGAGGGCAAGCCGGGTTCAAAGGCGAACGACCAGGCCACCTTCAAAGTCGACGAGATCACCGAAACTAAACACTACGGCCTGCATCGCCACTTCACCGGCGGAACCAGCGTGGTCATGTTCGGCGGAGGCGTCAAAAAAGGATTCCTGTACGGCAAGACCGCCGACGAGCGTCCGCTGATCGCTATCGAAAACCCAGTGACGGTCACCGACCTCCACGCCACCATCATGACCGCCATGGGCATCAGCCCGAAGACCGCCTACGACATCGAAGGCCGCCCGTTCTACGTCACCGAAGACGGCAAAGGCGAACCGGTGATGGATATCTTTGGGTAGCCTGACCATGGCTCCTCATCGCTTCAGCAGTTGAAGCATTCGTTTGCCGAGGGCGTCGCCGATCAAAAAATAGCTTTCGGCGTTGCCGAACCAGTGGTGGCCGTGGCCGGTGTTTGGTGACTGGTCTGCAGGGCGAGCGAAGTCGGCGGTCGGTGCGAAGGCGACAGTTCCTTTGAACTCGCCTCGGGCTGCCGCGGCTCGTTGAGCGTTCCGAATGGCGAGCATGCTGTCGCTGGCTTTCGGGCCGCCGTTTCCGAGTTCGCCGATGACGACCAGCAGGTTCGGGAGTTTGAATTCAGCACGAACGTCGTGGATGAGGTGGACCAGATTCTGCTCGTACTCGGTCCGAGCTTTCTCGTCGAACATGTCGTTCCAACCCTGCATCCAGACGATGCCGGAGATGTTCAACTTTCGACCGGCCAGCGATGGGAAGTCCTTGTCGACGCTGCTGAGTGCTTCGCGAACCTCTTCGAGCATCTGTTTGTAGTAAGGCCCTGTTTCGCCGCCGGCACTCGGAGGCCGAAAGTCTTTGAACAGACTTTTGCCGCCCCACGCCGTCTTGATCAATAGAACCGGCTCGTCGAACGCGGCTCCGACGACGTGGCCGAACTGAAACTCCGGACCGATGTGATGACTGCCCGGATAGCCCGCGAAACCGATCGACAGTCCGCCCTTCTTCATCTCGTGCCGAGTCTTGAACCTGACGAACACGTCGTCACGCACGATCCAGTTTCCGTCGGCATCCTTCACGTGCGAAAACTGCTTCGCTTTCTTCGGATCCCGCATGACGTGCAGCAGTGTTCCTTTTCCGCCGTTGTAGTGCTGCGGATGGTCGAGATCGACGACGCCCTGACCTTCCATGTTCGACTGACCGGCCAGAATGAAGACTCGCACCGGCTTTGCCGCGCTCGTCGAACCTTGAAAAATGCCGGCCAGGATCACCAGAACCGGCAGGCTGATTGAGATAATCGGTTTCACGTCATTATTCTCCAAAGAAAGACCGCCGCAGCCTGCCAGGTGGCTGGCACGCGCTGACCTGCGAACTTTACGCTGGAATCTTTCCATCCAGCAATCTCGCCGCAGATTCGTAATCGGGCACAATCGCCTGCCGTATTTCATTCCAGTTATTTCAAACGACTCCATCCATGTCTGAAACTAAACCCGACGTTGAACACGAAGAATCTGACGAGCAGAACGACGCCGTCATCGGCAAAGCATTCTGGGGATCCATCGCGGTCGTTGCCCTTGGAGCGACGATCATCGGCGGCGTTGTCTGGCTGAAAGATCGCCCCGAAGAGATCGTCATCACGGCTCCGCCGACACCCTCAACTTACACGGTCCGCGAAAAAACCGTCGACCTGCCGAACATCCCGTTTAAAGACATGACTGACGAGTCGGGCATCGACTTTGTACATGTCAGCGGAGCCGCCGGCGAAAAACTGCTGCCCGAATCAATGGGCGGCGGCGTGGCGGTGATCGACTTCGATTCCGACGGCGATCTGGACATTGTCTTCATCAACGGGCAACGCTGGCCGTGGGAAGTCGCGAAAGACGAAACGCCTCAGGAACCGGCCACGATGTCCGCGTGGAGAAACGACGGTAACTGGAAATTCACCGACGTCACCAAGGAAGTCGGGCTCGATCTTTCGTTCTACGGAATGGGGGCGGCTGTCGGTGACTACGACGCTGACGGAGACTCCGATCTTTACATCACGGCCGTCGGCTCCAATCGATTGCTTCGAAACGATGACGGTCACTTTGTCGACGTGACGACTGAAGCGTCGTCAGACGCAGCGACCAGTGTTGCTGGCGGAAACGAAACCTGGAGTACCAGCGCCGGGTTCCTCGACTACGACAACGATGGCGACCTGGACCTCTTT
>JBLFXD010000457.1:0-6155 GCA_047611045.1 Planctomycetaceae bacterium
AACGTTCCAGATCACGATGAGCAGGTCAGCAACCAAGTAGGGTCCGCGCTCGCAATGTTCGACAATAAGGACCTTGTCAGGCAAGTTCGCAGACAGGTGTTGATCACAATCCGCCATTCCTCAAACAATTTGCAGTCTGTCGCTTTTCAAAGTCGAGCGGACAAGTGACATTGCGTGTGAGCCGTGCGAGGGCTGATTCGGCGTTTTGGATTTCGCTGTCGTCGCACATGGACGGCAATGGAGGCGGCATGAGCACGGATAAGACTGAAGAAATAAAGGCCAGCAAAAAGAAAGACCTCTGGGTTGGCTTTGACCTGGGCGGCACCAAAATGCTGGCAGCCGTTTACGACGGCGACTTCAACCTGCTTGGCAAAAAGCGAAAGCCAACCAAAGGCCATGAAGGCAGCGAGGCCGGTGTCGAGCGAGTCCTCGGGGTGATCGCCAAAGCTCTCGAAGATGCCGAAGTCTCCGCCAACCGGATCGCAGGAATTGGCATCGGAGCACCCGGCCCCCTAGACGTCGTCGACGGCATCGTGCTGGACACTCCGAATCTCGGCTGGAAGAACGTTCCGATTCAGAAGGAACTCGAGAAGGAATTCGGCAGCCCCGCCGTTCTGATGAACGATGTCGACGCGGGCGTTTATGGAGAGTCGCAATTCGGCGCCGCTAAGAACGCTCGATGTGTCGTCGGATTGTTCCCTGGGACGGGCATCGGTGGCGGCTGTGTGATTGATGGAGAAATCTTTCGCGGCTCGCGGCTGTCGTGTTTCGAGGTCGGCCACATGCGCGTGGTGCCTGACGGACCACGTTGCGGATGCGGTCGTCGAGGTTGTCTGGAAGCGGTCGCCAGCCGGCTGACAATATCCTCGCACGCAGCGGCTGCGGCTTACCGAGGCCAGGCTCCGCATCTCAAAGAAGCCGTCGGGACCGACGTGTCCGACATTAAGAGCGGCGCGTTAGCTGCGTCGATCAAAGCCGGCGACAAATCGGTCGAGGATATCGTCCGAGCTGCCGCCCGACATCTTGGAACGGCCGCCGGCTCTCTGGTAAACCTGTTGAATCCTGACGTAATTCTGCTCGGCGGCGGACTGGTCGAGGCGCTGCCGGAGCTGTATTCAGAAGTTGTCACCGCCGCTGCTCAGAAGCGATCGATGGCGTGCTACCGGGACACGTTCAAGGTCAAAGTCGCGAGACTTGGCGACTACGCGTCCGTCCAGGGAGCTGCCGCCTGGGCGAGACACACGCTCGAAAAAGCAAAAAGCTGACGGCTCACGGAATCTTAACAGTCGACCATTGACGCAGAGCGAGGTGCAGGCAGACATTACGAACCGAATCCTGATATTCTGGTCAATGTATTTGTCTTTCCCGCCTGCTGATAACTGAAGCTGAATCTGGCCTCACCCTTACTCATGAGCACCCGTCAAACGCAGCCCGAACTCATCTCTCCCGGCAGCGATACTCCATCATCGCCGCCTCGGCTGGTCGCGGTCATCGATATTGGCACCAGTGCCATCCGCCTGGCGATTGGCGAGATCACCGCCGACGGTCTTACCCGAACCGTCGATACGCTGTCGCAAGCCGTCGCGATTGGCAAAGACACTTTCACCGAACGGAAGATCAGTCGGTCAACGATCGAAGATTGCGTTCGCATTTTGACCAGCTATCGAGTCGTGCTGGATTCATACGGAATTTCAAACGACGACCAGTTGCGATGCGTGGCGACGAGCGCGGTTCGGGAAGCTCAAAACCGATTGGTATTCCTCGACCGAATCTACATCGCCACGCAGATTCAGGTCGAAGTCCTGGACGAGTCTGAAGTCGCCAGAATCACGTTCCTCGGCGTCCAGCCAATGCTGAAGGCAGACGCTCATCTGTCTGCAGCTCGGGCATTCGTTGTCGAAGTCGGAGGCGGAAACACCGAGTTCCTTGTCGTCGAGCACGGCCAGGTCACATTTTCACATTCGTGCAGTCTGGGTTCGCTGCGGCTTCGAAAGATGATGGAGTCACTGAAAACTCCAATCCGAAAAGAACGGGAGTTTCTGGAGAATCAAATCGACCGCTTCGTCAGCCAGGCGTTGCAGCAGTTCCGGACGGACGATGGTCTCCCGACAGAATTGATCGCTCTGGGTGGCGACTTTCGATTCGCCGTGAAAGAACTTGCTCCAGAACGTGTTGAGAATTCACTCGCCACAATTCCGATCAAGATGTTACAGGAATTCGTCGACCAGATGCTGCCGCTGTCCGTCGACGAGCTGGTTCATGATTATCATCTGACATTCCCCGACGCCGAAACGCTCGGCCCGGCGTTGCTCACGATGGCCAACATCGCACAACGTCTGAACGCCGATCAGATCCGAGTCTCGGACGTCAACCTTCGAGACGGCCTCTTAACCGAACTGGCCAGCGACGACATCTGGAGCGGCGACTTCCGCGATCACGTCATCAGCTCGGCCATCGACCTGGGCACCCGGTACGCGTTCGAAGAAACTCACGCGCGACATGTCGCTGACCTATCCGGCATGCTGTTCGACGCGTTGCAGAAACATCATCGGCTGGACGCTCGTTCCAGAGTCATGCTGACACTCGCAGCGCTGCTTCACGAGATCGGAATGTTCGTCAGCATTTCGGCCTACCACAAACACTCGATGTACCTCATTCAGAACAGCGAACTGTTTGGCCTCAGCCAGCTCGACCTGCAGATCGTTGCTCTGGTCGCACGTTATCACCGCCGAGCCTCGCCGAAGCCAACGCACGCCGGGTACGCCGGTCTGTCTCGGCAGGATCGTGTCGTGGTCTCAAAACTCGCGTCCATCCTGCGCGTCGCCGACGCTCTTGACCGATCGTACAGTCAGCGAATTCGCGACTTCACCTGCGCTGTCCAGAAGGATCGCCTGGTCATCACCATTCCCGGTGTGGACGATCTTTCGCTGGAGCAGATCGCGTTGAAACAGACCGCTCAACTATTCGAAGAAACCTACGGCCTGTCCGTACTGATGCGTCGATCGCAATCCTGATCACACTGAACTTTTCGAGTGCTGCGTAACTCGAAACCAATCCATAAGACACCATGCCCGAATCTGACATCCGCTTTTTTAATCGAGAACTCAGCTGGCTTGAGTTCAACCAGAGAGTGCTGGAAGAAGCACAGAATGCGTCGCTTCCTCTGTTGGAACGACTGAAATTCCTGGCCATCACCGCGTCGAATCTCGACGAGTTTTTCATGGTCCGAGTGGGCGGGCTACAAACTTTGTACGCGCGCGGAAGCAAGACCAAAGACCCGGCGGGCATGACACCCAATCAGCAACTGGCAGCCATCAGCGACCGGGCTCACGAACTGACTCGCGATCAGTACCTTTGCTATCTCGAACAGATTGAGCCCGCGCTGGCGGAAGCAAGCATTCAGCGGTTACGAATGGACGATCTGTCAGCACAGCAGACGCACTTCGTGCAGCAGGTGTTTAACGATGAGATCATGTCGCTCGTCGCGCCGCTGGCTGTCGAATCACCGGACAGCTTCCCGACGCTGACCGGAAACACCATCAGCATGTGCGTGCGGTTGGAGCGTCCTGCGAAGAACGAAGACGGAAACGAAACCCGTTACGTCGTTCTTCCATTTGGCCGGATCCCGATCCGCTTCGTGACACTCCCGTCCGAGGGAACTTATTCGTTCGTGCTGCTCGAAGAGCTGGTCGAAAAATTCATCGCCGAGTTCTTCCCGAAAGAAACGGTCCTGGAATGTGTCGCGTTTCGAGCAACGAGAAATGCGGACATGGCGATCCGCGAAGATCTCGCCGGCGATCTTCTTCGAGAAATGAAACAACTCCTCGTTGCGCGACGCGAGAGCGACTTTGTTCGTCTTGAAATCGCCGACGACGCGTCGAAAGAGTTAACTGAATTCCTGAAAGAGTGCCTCGGCGTCGCCCGACGAGACGTTTATCAGATCCCGGGACCGCTCGACCTGACGCACTTCTTCCAGGTTGCCGACGCCGGTTCGGGAGAAGGCAACCGCTACGAAGACTGGCCGCCGCTGGCATCGCCTATGGTTGACCCGACCGAAAGTATCTTTGAGACGATCGCACGCCAGGACGTGCTGCTCTACCACCCGTACGACAGCTTCGACCCGATCGTACGCTTCCTTGAGGAAGCTGCCGAAGATCCCGACGTACTGGCAATCAAACAAACACTCTACCGAACCAGTCGAAACAGCCCAATTCTGGCATCCCTGGCACGAGCCGCTGAAAACGGGAAACACGTCACCGTCATCATCGAACTCAAAGCACGATTCGACGAAGCCCGCAACATCGAAGGCGCGAAGGCGCTGGAACAGGCCGGTGTCCAGGTTTTCTACGGCGTCAAGGGTCTGAAGACTCACGCCAAGGTCTGCATCGTCGTCCGTCGCGAGCCGCAGGGAATTCAACGGTACCTTCACTTCGGAACGGGCAACTACAACGAATCCACGGCCAGGCTTTACAGCGACGCCAGCATCCTGACCTGTAACGAAGACCTCGGTGCGGACGCGGTTTCGTTCTTCAATTCCGTAACGGGCTACTCGCTACCTCAAACAATGCACAGTCTCTCCGCGGCGCCGATCACACTCCGAGACCGCTTGGCGGAAATGATCGAAGCCGAAATCCAGTTCAAGCGGCAGCGGCAGAAATCCGGGATCACGATCAAGGTGAACTCGCTCGTCGACCCGCAGATGATCGAGCTGCTGTACCGCGCGTCGCAGGCCGGGGTAAAAATCCGCTTGAACATTCGCGGCATCTGCTGCCTGCGTCCGGGCGTTCCGGGCCTCAGCGAGAACATCGAAGTCGTCAGCGTCGTCGATCGAATGCTTGAACACGCTCGCATCATGCACTTCCGCCACGGAGGCGACGATCGAGTCTTCATCTCCAGCGCCGACTGGATGGGCCGCAGTCTGGACCGCCGAGTCGAACTGCTTGTCCCGATCGAAGACGACCGTTCACGCGACCGGCTGATGGACATCATGGAGTGCTACTTCAAGGACAACATCAAAGGCCGCCGTCTCCAGTCAGGCGGAAACTACGAGATCCCTTCGAAGCGTCGTTCGGCCGGTCTGAAGATGCCGGCTCAGGAATGGCTCTACCGCGAAACCTGCCGCGTCGCCGAGCTCACGTCACAGTCTCGACAGGCAGTCTTCGAACCCCACCGCGCCCCTGAACAGTAGCCGAACGACCAGCCGCAGAACGTCATCCACCGTAGGGTCTGACAAGCGCAGCGCCGGCGTACCATTTCTTCGATTCAGACAGATGGTACGCCGGCGATGTGCTTGACATACCCTACGAAAACTGCCACCACACGTTGCTACTGAATTGAAGCGTTTCCGAATCCAAAGGCTCTTTCGATGTTTCAGTTTCCGTTAAACGGTTTGATCAGGTCGTTGATTCTGACCACCGTTTTCATTGCTGTACCTGTCGCTGTCTCTCCGCGTGCGAGCCTCGCTGACGAACCTTCACGTCGGCCGAACATTGTCCTCCTGTTTGCGGACGATCTCGGGTACGGGGAACTCGGCTGTCAGGGGAATGCTGAG
Organism: Planctomycetaceae bacterium; assembly: GCA_047611045.1. Taxonomy (GTDB): domain Bacteria; phylum Planctomycetota; class Planctomycetia; order Planctomycetales; family Planctomycetaceae; genus JABMPE01. The sequence goes on from JBLFXD010000457.1 coordinate 5,552, forward strand.
ATCCCGACGCCAAACATCGACTCCATCGCCGCTGACGGAATTCGGTTTACGAGTGGTTATGTGACCGCGCCCTTCTGCAGCGCTTCGCGAGCCGGGTTACTGACCGGTCGGTACCAAACGCGTTTCGGTTACGAGTTCAATCCGATCGGAGCGGACAACGAAGATCCGAATGCCGGACTGCCGCCATCGCAGAAAACGATCGCCAACCACCTGCACGATGCTGGCTACACGACTGGGCTGATCGGGAAATGGCATCTCGGAGGCACGGCGAAGTATCACCCGTACCGTCGAGGTTTCGATGAATTCTTCGGGTTCATGCACGAGGGACATTACTTCGTGCCTCCTCCGTATGACGGAGTAACGACCATGCTCCGCCGCCGAGCATTGCCGACTCGCGAGTCCGGGCGATGGACTTCCCGGGACGGAAGAATGGTCCTTTCAACCCACATGGGATACGACGAGCCGGCCTACGATGCCAACAATCCCATCCTGCGAGGAAGCCAGCCGGTCGTCGAGCATGAATATCTGACCAACGCGTTGACGCGCGAAGCGGTTGACTTCATCGACCGAAATCACGACCGCCCGTTTTTCCTTTACCTCTCCT
>JBLFXD010000458.1:0-6145 GCA_047611045.1 Planctomycetaceae bacterium
GCATCATCCATCCACAGACAGCCTGAAAGGAAAGAGGCAAAGCGCCGGATGGAACGATCAGTTCCTCGCCGAAGTACTGCAAATTCAGCAGTGAAACTTCGCGCCCCCTCTGCTTACGCCTGCGGTTTGCTTGAAATAGAGAACGTTCCCACGCTCTTTACCGTCGACAACTTCGAGCGTGTAAAACCAGACCAGAACGCCTTTCAGTTCTCCCCGAAGATCGGCAGTCCGACCAGCATCGACAAAGACAGACAGTAGGAGAATGACCAGAGTTGGAATTGAAATTCTGACTCGCATGACTGGTCGACCTTGCCTGGTTGCTGAAGAGGGTGAATGTTGCCGTCGCCATTCGACGAATGCGTTAGCCGGGCAGCATGACTCGTCCGCCGCTGGCGACGACTGTTTGGCCGGTCATGAAGCTTGATTCGTCGCTCAGCAGGAAGCGGATGACGTTGGAGATTTCTTCCGGCTGGCCGATGCGGCCCATGGGGGTGCCCTTCATGATCTCTTTGTGCGTTTCTGGCGAGAGTGTGTAAGCCATCTCGGTTTCGGTCAGGCCGGGGCAGACGCAGTTGATGCGGATGTTGTGCTTCGCCCAGCCTTGAGCCATGCAGCGCGTCATCGCGATGACGGCGGCTTTCGACGCGGAGTAGTGCACCTGGTTCTCGCGTTCGCGCAGGGCGGCGATCGACGAAAGCAGCACGACGCGACCGAACTCGCGCTGGATCATCTCGTCCTTCACGGCGTAGACCATGTTGAACGTTCCGTCGAGGTTGACGTCCATCGTCTTCCGCCATGTTTCCCAGGTGACGTCCGTCGCGTGCTCGACGATGCTGATCCCTGCGGAGTGAACAAGCATGTCGATCGGGCCGAGTTTCTCGCGCGTCGTCGCGGCGATCTCGGCTGCTTCTGCCGGAACGGCGACGTTGCCCTGCACGGCGAAGGCCGTTCCGCCGGCTGCTTCAATTTCTGCGACGGTTTCGTCGGCCTTTGCTTCGTTCGAGACAAAGTTGACGGCAACTCGGGCACCTTCAGAAGCAAGTCGCAGGCTGGCGGCGCGCCCGATCCCACGAGAACCGCCAGTGATCAAAATTGTACGATCCGCAAAATGCTGGTCGCTCATGGGCGCGTTCCTCTGGCTCGGGATTGAATCGGTGCTCTCGGTCCACAACTTAAAAGAGCGATTCCTACGGAGCGAGCAGGGCTTCGATGGCTTTGTGGACTTCGGCTTCGTCGACGCCTTTGCCGGCGTCGATGTCGTTCTTGAAGACGTGAACCAGTTCGCCCTTTCGGTCATACAGCCGGAAGTAAGGCAGTCCGGCGTCGCCGATTTCGTAGGCGGTAAACGATTCGTCTCCGCCGCCGAGTGAGCAGGACAGGTTTTCGAACGTCGCGTTTTGCTCTTTCAGAAAGGTGAGCGCGTCTTCGTAGGCGTCGGGATCGTCGAAGCTCATCGAGATTACAGCCAGATCGTCGGGATGCTTCGCCGCTAATTCGACGGTATGCGGAAATGCTTTGCGACAGGGCACGCACCAGGTTGCCCAGAAGTCGACAAAAACGACCTTGCCAGCGTGCTGGGCGATGGTTGCCTGGAATTCTTCGGGAGTTACGGCTCGCAGCGTGACGTTGGCGGCGTCGGCGGAAGGCAGCGACTCGACGGCGTTGGTCACGTCGGACAATGGCGGTTCGGTGTTTTCGTTCGGAGCCATTTCGTCGCCAACGCCAGCCGCCGGAGTGCCAGATTCCACGACCGATCCGGCTTCACCTGGACCCGAAGTTGAATGCGGATCGGCGGGAGTTGGAACCGTGTCGGAGCAGCCGAGGATTCCCAGGCTGCACACGCAGATGACCGCAAAGATGGTAGAAATTCGGAATGGCATGGCAGTTCTCCTCGCTCGACGCGTTTGTGGTCATGCGACGTTGGGAAGGCGGATTCGGTTACCGGATGACGATCGTCGGGCTCAGCCGATTGTATGGATTGTCGCCGCTCGGTCGAGTTGCGGAGCGTATCGAAGGCAGCAGGGCTCAGTAAACCGCTGAGCTGGATGGTTCGGCTTCGGTCGAGGCGAGACGCTCGCCAGCGAATCACAGGTCTTCGATAGGGTGTGATGTGGCGGTTCGTTCGCGACAGGCCGCGTGATTGCGCCAACGAGCGGAATCCAGTCGTTAAATACCGGATCGGCACATTCGACGCTGGAGATATTCTTGTCAGTTTTGGGCACAGACGCTACGTTGACGACCTCGTGCCGCTGTACGATCCGCGAATGGATTCTTCTGAACGTTGAAATGATGTCCACGTCGCACGGCACGACAGATTGACCGCTGAGAGAGGAGAGCAAGGGACGCGATATGGCTTTAGCAATGCTGCCGGCGGAACTCGCCGAGGTCACTGATCCCCTGCGAACGGAAGACGAGCTACTCATCGCCGATGAACTGGGGGAGTTGTCGATCTTCGAAGAGGTCAAAAAGACCCCCTCGTTTCAGAGGTTTCCGGGCACGACGGTGCTCAGAAAGTGCCACAAAGGCCGGGCACTGGTTCGACAGGGAGACTCGGGCGCGACCGCGTTTTCGATCCTCTCAACAGAAGACGTCATCGAGCTGCGCGAGAATCAGGTCAAGTCGCTGACTGCGGCGATCGAGGCCAAAGAGGCGAAGTCCGGCGACGGCCCGCACATGTACTACGCGGCCGAGTCCGTGGCTGAGCTGAAGCAGATTTTGAAGCAGCATCAGCAGGAAGTCGCGGAACTCAAACAGAAACTTTCCGAGACAACCGCTCCGCCGGAAGAGCGGCACGTCGCGACGGCTCACTTACTGCTGAGTCAGGATTCTGGATTTCGGCCGGGACTGCTGCATCGTCTGGGGCAGATGTTCTCTGGGGCGTCCAAATCGCGCAAGAAAGATCCGACGTCAATTCCGATCGACGGCCCAGCCGATATTGATGGGTCGACCAAGCAAGCTCCGTTGCACGAGAGCGAACTGTTCGGCGAAATGAGCTGCATGAACCGCGCTCCACGTTCGGCGACGGTTGTGGCCGAAGAAGACTGCTACATGCTGGAAATGCTGCGCAACGTGCTGGACATGCTGCACAGCGACCCGACGTACAAAAAGAAGCTTGACGAAGTTTACCGGGCGCGCGTGCTCGATGGTCACGTTCGTCGCCTTCCGATTTTCGAGAGTCTCGAAGACAAACATTTTGCCGAAGTGAAGGACCGTATCGAGTTGGTCGAGTTCGAAGCCGGGTCAGTCGTCTTCGAAGAACACGAAACTTCCGATTCGTTTTATGTCGTCCGCAGTGGCCTAGTGAAAATCGTCAAGAACGCCTGGACGCTGTTTCGGGTCGAAGAATTCAAGCCAGACCATTGGAAGAACGTCTGGAAATCGCTGGCTGACAGCGAAGAAAAAGGTCTGGGCACGCAGGTTTGGGGACGCCTTCCCGACGACGTTCAGGCCGCTGCCAAAGATGCTGCAAAGAACGCACCCGGCGCGGACATGCAGAAGGCGCTGGTCGACTCATTGAACGAGATCGTCCGGTCGGGGGACCTGCACAAGGCACTCGGTAAAACGACTGAAGAAACCTGCGTCGCCGTTGACAGTCCTCAGCTTGCCGTCGATTGCGAACACTTCCCGACCGACACCGGTAAATGGTCAGAACTTGAAACGCGAACGTTTCATCGGTCGTTGATCGAGTTTCTCTATCCGCAGGGAATTCCGGCACGCGCCGCTTCGTCGGGAGCCCGCAAGACTCTGCGATACATGGGGCGCGGCGAAGGTTTCGGCGAACTCGGGGTTGTCACCGAAGAACTGCGAAGTGCCACAATCTTTGCCTACGACCATCCGGACGGTGGAGCCAATCAACGACTGCCCGATTCAAGAACCGGAGCGATCCCGTCGCGAGTCGAGCTGGTCAAAATGTCGCGGGAAGACTTCCTGCTGCTGACAAGTCGGTCAGCGGCGTTGAAAAAGAAAGTCGACGGCATCGTCGCCGACTACCAGCGACAGGCGAAGATTATTCGAGACACGATTAACGATCGCGTCGAAGTTCGTTCGCAGTCTCCGGAGTTCGAGCAGCTCGGTCTGATCCAGGGGCAGAAGCTGATGTTGATCGACCTGGACCGTTGCACTCGCTGCGGCCAGTGCGTCGATGCGTGCGTCGCGGCTCACGACGACGGTCGAACGCGGCTTTATCTCGACGGCCCGCGATTTGAAAAGTATCTGGTGCCGCTGTCCTGCCGCTCGTGCATGGACCCTGTCTGCATGATCGGTTGCCCGGTTGGTTCAATTAACCGCGGCGACAATGGCGAGATCGAAATTCGAGACTGGTGCATCGGCTGCAGCCTGTGCGCTGACCAGTGTCCGTACGGGTCGATTCAGATGAACGCTCTCGAGGGAGGCCTTGAACTGACAGCCAGTCAGCAGGCCCTGCTCGGCGGTGAAGATATTAAGACGGTTAACGAGCGGGCGGTGGTTTGCGATCTGTGCAGCTCTCTGCCCAGCCAGTCTCCTTCCTGCGTCTACGCATGCCCGCACGACGCGGCGATGCGGGTCAACTCGCTGGAATTCTTTTTCGAGCACACCGGCTGATTATTTTACGTTGATAGATATTTGCGTTGATAAGTGCTGAGGCTGGACCAACTTCGATAGAGCGACATGAGGTTTCGCAGTGCTGCTTGACAGGACACATCGCACGTGGGCATTGATCTCCGCGGCCATCATGGCAGTGGCGACGGTTTCTTACGTGATCTATGCGGAGTCGACTCCCAAAGGCCCCAGCGGCGGCAGCCTCATGGGGCTGATCTATGGCGTCGTCGGCTCGCTCATGATGATTTACGCCGGGCTGCTCGGAGGCCGCAAACAGTTTCCGTTCTGGCGACTGGGCAGTGCTCAGTTCTGGCTTCGAGGACACATCTGGTTCGGCACGCTCAGCTTCCCACTCATTCTGTTTCATGCCGGTTTCGGCCTCGGCGGACTGCTCGAACAAATTCTGATGGGCTTCTTTTTTATCGTCTGGCTGAGTGGTTTCTTCGGCTTGGCGATGCAGCATTTCATGCCCAAACTGCTGACCTCGCGGATCGGTCGCGAAACGTTCGCCGTCCAGATTCCCTACGTCCGAAAACGCAATCGAATTCTTGCTGACAAAATGGTCTCTGCAGATTGTGGAAAGATTCCGCTCGACGACGACCCCATGCAGAAACACCTGACCCGCCTCGGAGTATTCGCTGCCGATATCATGGCGAAAGAGAAGCAGGCCAAAGGCAAGGCGGCCAAGGAAGTCGTCAGCGAGGAAAAAGCCACGTGGCTTGAGAAGGTCGCCGCAGACGACATCGGCCTGTTTCAGGATCTGGCGAAGCACGCCAAGAATGAAGGCTGGGTCAACAAGATCGGCAACTTTCCGGACCAGATTGTCGCGATCTATGAACTGCCCGCAGCGGCGGCCGCTGCTAAGTCTTCAGCAGGTGCCGACGCTGCCGCAGAAGATGGAGCCGAAAAGCCTGCCGCCAAAGCGGGCGGATCTCCGCTCGACCAGATGAAGGGCAAGAAAGCTGCGTCGCCACTCGATCAATTGAAAGCTAAGAAAGCCGCGTCACCACTCGACCAGATGACGGCAAAGCGAGCGATGTCGCCGCTTGAGCAAATGAAGGCAAAGGTCGCGGCAGCGGAAGGCGAGAGCGAAGCCAAACCGAAGTCTCCGTTGGAGATGGCGAAAGCTGCCGGCGGCAAGGGCGCGGCCAAGCCGAAGTCTCCGTTGGAGATGGCGAAAGCTGCCGGCGGCAAGGGCGCGGCCAAGCCGAAGTCTCCATTGGAAATGGCGAGAGCAGCCGGTGGCAAGGGCGCGGCCAAACCGAAGTCTCCGTTGGAAATGGCAAGAGCTGCCGGCGGCAAGGGCGCGGCCAAGCCGAAGTCTCCATTGGAAATGGCAAGAGCTGCCGGTGGCAAGGGCGCGGCCAAACCGAAGTCTCCATTGGAAATGGCAAGAGCTGCCGGCGGCAAGGGCGAGGCCAAACCGAAGTCTCCATTGGAAATGGCAAGAGCTGCCGGTGGCAAGGGCAAGGCAAAGGCTTCTCCATTAGAGATGGCTCGCAAAATGGGCGGAGCCGGTGGCGGTGGAGCGTCAGCTTCGGACGACGCTCCCGCAGCACCATCCGCA
>JBLFXD010000459.1:0-6145 GCA_047611045.1 Planctomycetaceae bacterium
CCATTTGAGTCACCCCATGAAACGACTCGATCATCTGGATCTTGTCAGTTGCCGGTTTTGAACCAGCCAGCCGCCGCTGAGCTTTCTCGTCGACATTGTCACTTTCCGAAAGCAAAGACTGCTCGAACCGAACCGTCCAGTAAGGGCTTGGCCCGAACGGTTTTTTCGCATGGTGAAAACGAAAAGTGTTTACCAGGACGTACGACTTGCCGTCCTTCTCGTAGAGCAACATGTCCAGCGGCCGGTTGCCGGATCCAAGTTCGATCACGCTGACGCCGGTGACCAGGGCACCTTCTTTCAGCGAATCCAGCGGGTACTTAACAATGGGTGTGCAGCTGAAAGCGCCGACGATCCATGTTTTGCCATTTTCCCGGAGCGGCAGCACGACACTCATGGGCGCTTTCGTTTCCCATCGGCGATGAGAGACATGATAAGTCTTCGCGCTGTATGACGACGACACGGCTTCGTGCGAAAGTGGAGCGTCGATGCTGAAGATCTTTGACGAGAACGACTCGTTGCTTCGTCCGGCCGCGACAATTCGGTCATCGGCCCATGCAACATCCGTAATGACACTGACCTTTGCCTTGTCGCCTGCTGATAGTGGCAGACGGGCATAAGTCACGTCCGTCAGGGAGAACTCATCGATTTCTCCTGAACCGTCCAGAGTCAGCAGGACGTACTTCCGGTCGGCCTGATGTCGCACAGCAAAATAGACTCGGCCCGATGCAGGGTTGACGGCCAGGTCGACGATTTCAATGCCCTTGGCCGTTGTTCCCATGCTGGCGGCCAGCTTCGTCGCAATGTTTTCGATGGTCGCTTTGGGATGTTTGACGGGTGTCGTGTCGCCCGTCTGGACGGCCAGAATCTGTGAGGCTGTCCCGTCGCCGACAAGCAGAACTCCGCCGGGAGCAAACTCAATCACGTTGATTGATTTCAGATTCGGGCTGCCGGTCGTCGTTTTGCGCAACACTTCCGCCGTTTCACCACGAGCTGCAAAAACGGTCACGAACAAGGCTGCCAGCAGCAAATTACCAGGTCTCAACATCATGGCGAAGACTCCTTAAGTAATGGGTTTAAAAGTCCGGCTGCAACGTCACTCACCGATGCAGATGAGTTCGCCGGTTTGGGTGGTGAGGAACAGCTTCTTCCAGGCGATGGCCAGTCCCTCCCAGGCAGGTGTCTGAACCTGAGCATGACGGCATGATGACGATTTCAAGCAACCTCATACCAGTCACTGGGTGACTCAGCGTCGTCAGTCGGACGGGGAATCAGGGAGCACGGCCGGGATCGCATCTTCGAAACCGGCGGGAGCGTTTTCGCCCAGGGCAAGGAAGCATCCTGCAGCTACGGCACCGCCGATGATTGGTCCCACGACTGGAATCCACGCGTAGCCCCAGTCGCTGTCCCGCTTGCCAGAGATGGGCAACAGGAAGTGCATCAGGCGTGGGCTGAGGTCTCGGGCGGGGTTGATTGCGTATCCTGTCGTGCCGCCCAGCGAGAGACCGATTGCCAACACGGTCAACGCAACGGGAAGAGCATCGAGCGATCCGAGTCCGCCTTCGGGCGACGTAATATGCAGGACGCAGTAGACCAGAACGAATGTGCCAATGATCTCGGAAATCAGATTGGACAGCGGCTTGCGAATTTCCGGCCCAGTGCAGAATACCGCCAACTGTGCATCCGGATTGTCGGTTACTTCGAAATGGTCACGATACGTCAGCCAAACCAGGAACGCACCAGCGGCCGCTCCAGCAAATTGAGCGGCGAGATAGCCGGCGATGTTGGTCAGTTCAAACTTCCCGGCACAGGCCAGTCCGATTGTTACTGCCGGATTCAAGTGGGCGCCGCTGACGTTCGCGAAGCAGAATACCCCGATAAACACCGCCATGGCCCAGCCAAACGTGATGACGATCCAGCCGCTGTTTTCGCCTTTGGTTTTGTTGAGTACGACGTTGGCAACCACGCCGTCGCCCAGCAACAGAAGCAGCATGGTACCGATGAATTCAGCGGCGTAGGGTGACATTGATGTCTCGCTTTGATCTATGTGGTCGGACCGGACAGAAATCAGTTTCGTTGTGCTTTGGGTGAGGATGAATTTGTGGAAGTCTTAAGGCGAAGCACGTCGCGGATGTAGGCGGGTCGGTCTGTCGTAATGGAATCGACTTTCAGCGTCTGGAGCGTTCGTGCGGAGTTCGCATCGTTGACCGTCCAGACGTGAAACTCGCATCCAACCTCACGAACGGCATCCACAAAGGCGCGATCGATCACGTTGAGATTACTGTTGGTACCGAGGCCCGTTGCTGATGTTGTCTTGAGCGCCAGTAAAACTTCATCACGAGTCGGCTTCCATCTGCTCTTGTCTGAACTCTGCTTATAACTGGTGAGCCAGCTTGCCTTGTACTGAGGCATCGCGCGGCGCGATTGAGTGACGACATCTTTCTGAAAACAAATAATGACGATCTGCTCCGGCGTCAGCGCCGACGCGGCCAGTTGCGTCTTCAGATGCGGAATGATTTCCGGTCCGCACTTGATCTCGACAAAAATCCGTTTTCCTTCAGGGACTGTGGCAAGCACTTCTTTGAGAAGCGGAATCCGCTCCTTCGCGAAACGGGGATGCTTCCAGCTTCCAACGTCCAGGGCTCTGAGTTCCGCAAGTGTCGATCGGGCAACGGATAGCTCAGTTTGTTTGGGGGCTACTCGTTTAGTGGTTCTGTCGTGAATGCAGACGATCTGCTTGTCTTTCGTCAGGTAGAAGTCGCCTTCAATGACGTCAGCTTTCTGTTGCCAGGCAAGCCGAAATGCAGCCAACGTATTCTCGGGAGCATCGAACGAGGCTCCACGGTGCGCGACGATCTCCTGACCGTGGGCGGCGGCACAGAGAGTCGAAACGATGATGATCAAGTAAGCGAGACGGTGCACAACGGGTGTCCTGACTATTGCGTATTGAGGTTTGGCGACTCACAAAGGTGAAACCTCTGAGTCACGTCGTCGTCCGACACTCTTCCAGCAACGTGATTCAGAAGTTATTGCCTCGGAAGTTGTACCCGACCGCCAGCCTTTTCTCACCGGGTCCGCTCGGACAGCCGGACCACCCGAATCTCATAAACGAGTTTAGCGAGACGATCGGTATCGATTTCACTTCGCCCGCGCCACGACTCTTTGAAGAGAACACCAGCTGGAAATCACGTCCCAGTGACCTTCGAAGGTGCCGAGTAATCATTCGAACGTATCGAGGATCTCCGGCCACTGCTGAAGAAACGCCACCTGAGATCCATCCGGTGACGTGCCATTGCCAAACGGACTGCCGAACTGGTCTCGTGATGCCAATGCAGCGTCCGTGAGATTCGGAAACCGGCCATCATCAGCTGGATCGTAGAAGCTGTTGAGCACGCTCAGCACGATGTCTTCCTCGTCCGAGACCGCTCGATTTTTGCCCAGACAAGCGGGCACGAACCGAACGAACAAGTCGGTCGAAGTCGTGCTGCCAAATTCGATTCGCCGCAGCCGAATTCCCCGCCTTGACTAGATCAATCAGTGGCTGACATCCGTGCTTTTTGACATCGGTTGAGACATTGCTTTCGAGGAAGACCCTCAGAATGTTGAGCCGTTGCTTCGTAAGAGTTTAGCTCAGAGCCTTTGGCACAGAGCCTGTTCGAGTTCAGCTATGGTGCGGAATGTCAGTTCGAAGAAGCCGACGTCACATCCATGAGATGACGTCCGGAATCCGAATTGGTAGTACGGTCGACTGAGTCTGTCTCTGGCAGCAGAGCCAACTCAACCCGCGCTGGTTTGGTCGACCGACGCTGCGAAAACTGACTACAACGGCGAACGGTTAGGGTATCGGTAGTGGCGTCAATCGGACGACAGCCGTGAGAGATCTTCGTTGCCGTCCCGTATTCGTCAATCACCTGAGCACTCACGGCCTCGATCACTGGAGCCACGTTGTTGACCGTCACGGTGGTCGCAACGATTGGTGCCGCCGCGGCCCGTAAAGAACGCCGGATCTTTGGTACCGGCGATGGCGTTGATGGACTTTTCTGTTTCGACAGGCACGCCCCGTCGCGTGGCCCAAGCCTGTTGATGGGTTTCGGCTTCCGCTGGAGTGAAGGAAGCGATGGCGGGCGTCGTGTGCGGAAACTGCTGAAAACACAGGGTCTGAATGAACGGCGGCAAAGGTTAGGGTTCGCCGCCGTTCTTTCGGAACGGCTATGCAATCCGTGTCGAATTCGTCACTTCGTTTCTTCTTCGTTTCCGGCGATGTGCCGCAAAGCCTGCCAGACCGATCCCGAAGATCGCCATGCTGGTTGGCTCAGGTACGGCCGGGGGCGAACCACCGCCACCGTTGACGAAGCTCTCGCTTCCGCCGTCAGCAAATGCCTGAACATGGATACCAACGCGTAGAGAACTGTCAGCCAGAGCCGACGTGACATCGCTAAATGTCTGTCCGCTTGTCAACTCCAAAGTCACGCCAAGCGACTCTCCCGGGTTCACGCCGTTAAGACTGACGGGTGCGTCTGCGTCAGCGGTCAGCCCGCCTGTGGCGTTGAAACCGATCAGATTGCCCCCAGGAAGGTTTCCGGGGCTCGCCAGTTCCGTAAATGACACGCCCGCGTCTGAGTTATCAATCGAGGAAATCGTCGTGTCGAAGAGACCCGGATCGACGCTGTTATCAAAGTAGACGTCGGCAATAGACGAGGCTTCTGGTCCGCTGTTGTTGAATTCAAAACTGACAAACCCCCCTCCAGCGTCGGACACTGTGAGTGACAACTGGCTTTCGCCGATTGCAATATTTGTCGAGTTGTTCGACGTCACGCCGGTGAAACTGTACGTCACGCTGGCTTCGGCAGAACGGCCGGCGATTGCCGTCACTGCCAGCGCAAGTAATGGGATAATCTTTCTCATGTAAGCAGTCCTCTTTCTCAACGAGTACATCACGGTCGCTCCAGTGTCGGAAGAAGTCATCCTGTCAGTCTCGACGATGCGCTGCTGCAATTGCATGATCTTCTTCGGACACACACAGGTCCGATTCTCCCGCAAAACTCATTCCCGATTGTTGGATGCGACGATTCAGACGGGAATGTGGAAAAAGTCGAGACACCGTGATGCGTCGAGGCCACAGGTAAGGTGCGAGTCAGGAAACATCTCGCGGAAATCTGCACGTGTGACGCGAACGTGCAACACGGAGTTACCTGTCAGTCGAAAGAGCTAAGCTCGAACGGACTTGAGCCTGCTTCCCGGACATGTGCTCTTTGAAGCTGCCCTGGAACGTTTGGAAGAATTCCTTGGGAATACTGGCTGCCAGCGGGCCCGGGTCTCCGCCTCGGTCCCACGTAATGTAGAGTTTGAAGAGGGCCGATTCGTTGGCGAATTCAAGCCTTGGATTCTCAGGAGCCATCCATTGGCCGTCAGTGCTCCAGGACCATGTGATTCCAACACGGTCCTCAGCAAAGCCGGCCGGATTTGTGAATTCAGCCGTGAGGACTTCGTGGCTTCCTGCCTTGCCTTCAAGGGCCGCTCTGCGCGGCACATCCGAAAGCCTGTAGCCACGAGCCTGATAGCACGCGGTCGGAGGGTGAACTGAAATCGGCCCCGGCGGACCACAAAGCACAAGCACGGTTACCGAATTGCCAGAGAGCCGATGCGTGTATCGACGCAAGATTGCTCCAGCGGCTTCCGCCACCTTGAGTTCCTCCGGATTTGTGTCCAGAGATGTGCCGACCCAGTCTCCGCACTTAAGGGGAAGTTGTTCGAGTGACTGAGATACGCGAGTCAATTTCTGCTCACTATCGGCAGTATCGATGAATCGCCCATCCACCAGCCCACTGACTGCCAGAAAAACAACGATCGCCCCTGTGATCTGGCAGAGCTTTCGGTTCTGAGTTGCGACGGTACGCTCCATTTGATTCCTCGAAACAGACATCTGAAAGCGATTCACACCCGTGTTCAGTGATCAACTCGCGTGTGCGATAATCGGAACGGTCGATCCGTCTGGATGAGGATGGGTCGCATTCAAGTCCTGTCCTTCGGGAGAATCGTCATCAACGACGAACAGACAGTCCATCATCCATAGCTCCCCCCAGAGTAACGTCACCGCTCCAACTGGCATCAACCACCCAAGTACATCATGCAGCGTACTATGAATGCC
>JBLFXD010000460.1:0-6141 GCA_047611045.1 Planctomycetaceae bacterium
TTGAGCCGGGAAGCCTGATCGACGAAGAGATTCGCTTCGTCAAGCCGTTCAAATCGAAGTCCGACGTGACGTTCGAATTCGAGCCGGTCGAAGGCGGCACAAAAATCACCTGGCACATGAAAGGATCGATGCCGTGGTTTCTGTTCTGGATGATTCCTCAGATGGAAATCTTCATCGGAATGGACTACGAGCGCGGTCTGAAGATGCTCAAGGAGTGGATCGAGACCGGAACGATTCTCTCAACGACGAACATTCGCGGAGTCGAACCGGTCGGTCCGTTAAGAATGGCTGGAATTCGCAAGACAACTACGATCACGGAAATCGGACAGTCGATGGAAGAGGCCTTCTGCCAGGCGGCTGAGGCATTCAAGAAGCACGGTCTGCCGATTGAAGAAGCGGGCATCTCCGTCTACCACGCTTTCGACATGAAGGCCGGAACGTTCGACTACACAGCCGGGTGGATTCTTCCTGAGTCGGCTGGCGACGTGCCGACTGAGATGTCGTCATGGTCGATTCCCACCGTCAACGCCCTGCGAGTTGACCACCTGGGAAGTTACGACAACGTCGGCAACGGCTGGAGTGCCGCTCACCAGTACGCTCGGTACAAGAAGCTGAAGCAGAGCAAGGTGGGGACGTTCGAGATTTACCGGAACGATCCCGGCCAAACGGAGCCCGCTGATCTTCAGACGGAGATCTATCTGCCGCTCAAGTAGCGGTCGGACATGGTTTCCGTAGGGTGTGACAAGCGGAACAAATCAAACGGCTGGTGTACCGGCGCGGGCAACCGTTGAGGTTTGTGGTCGTCAGGATTGCTCACAGATCTCCGCGCGGGCACACCGCAGTTTCAATTCTGTCCGCTGGTCACACCCTACAGTCCTGGAGACGCACGTTTCGTTACTCGCGTTTGAAGCGGTAGCCGATGCCGCGGACGGTTTCGATCAGGTCGCCGGGGTCGCCCATTTTCTTTCGCAGGGCTCGTACGTGAACGTCGATGGTTCGCTCCAGGGCGTTGGCGTCCATTCCGCGGCTGCTGTCCATGAGTTCGAGCCTGGAGAATGACCGGCCGGGTTGTCTCATCAGCGTCCACAGGAGGCGGAACTCGGTGCGGGTCAGTTCGAGTTCCAGGCCGTTGGCTCGAACTTCGAAGCTGGCTTTGTCGATCTCGACGCCGTGGACCGAGAGGGCGGACGACTCTGACTTGCTCTTTTCGTTTCGACGAAGCAGTGCCTTGATGCGGTGAATGAGCGGTCGGACTTTGAATGGTTTGGTGACGTAGTCGTCCGCTCCGACATTGAAGCCGACGACCTCGTCCGTTTCTTCGCTACGAGCAGTCAGCATCAGGATGCGGATGTTCTGAGTTTTCGCATCGCCTCGCAGTTGAGCGCAGACCTGCAGCCCGTCAATGAGTGGCAGCATCAGGTCCAGAATGACCAGGTCCGGCAACGCAGAGCGGGCGCGTTCCAGCCCGTCACGGCCGTTATTCGCCGTCAGGACTTCGAAGCCTTCTTTCTCGAGGTTGTAGGACAAGACCTCAACCAGAGATGGCTCGTCTTCGACAATCAGGATTGTTTGGCTCGACATTTCTTGGGGGCTCTGCTGACCGGGTTCGGCAACGCATTCTTGCGTTCAGGTTTACTTAGGCTCTGTGTCTTCGTGATCAAGTCTGTGCGACGCGGAAGTCCGCCCGGTGCCGAATGATGACGCCTTCCACCATAAAGACGACGTCTTCTGCAATGTTTGTTGCGTGGTCTGCAACTCGTTCGATGTGCCGCGTCGCTGAGAAGAGGTGAAGGGCCGGCTCGACAAGGTCCGGTGAAGATCGCATAACGCCGCGCAGTTCGTCGATGATTTCAGCGTTCAGACGATCGACTTCATCGTCGCTGGCGAGGATTTCCCGCGCGCCCTGGCTGTCGAGTTCGACGTAGCAATCGATACTGCGGTGCAGCATTTCGAGTGCCTTGCGAGACATGTCCTGAAGTTTGTCGGACACAACGACTTCGGCTTTGCCCACCAGTCCGGCGGCTCGTTCTGCGATGTTGACGCCAAGGTCCGCGACTCGCTCAAGTTCTCCTGTGATCTTCAGGACGGTGGCGATGCGGCGCAGGTCGATCGCAACGGGTTGGTGCAACGCCAGTATCTTCAGACAGTCGTTCTCGATTTGCACATCCATCGCGTCGATTTCGTCATCGGCCTCGGCGAGTTCTTCAGCCAGCGCGATACTCGGTGTGCGGATGCCATCGACGGCTCGATGGATCATGTCTTCGACGATCGAGCACATGTGGAGAATGTCGTGGTGCAAACCGTCGAGGTCGCGTTCCAGGTGAATTGACATGAGTCGTGTTGCCTTCTTCGGAGATGCCTCCAGCAGCATCCGAATTTGTACGGGTTACAGCATTTGAGTTTGCAGTTGGGCTTAGCCAAATCGACCGGTGATGTAGTCTTCAGTTTGCTTTTCGGTTGGATTGGTAAACAGGCCGCGTGTGTCGCCAGTTTCGACGAGCACTCCCTGGAAGAAGAAGGCGGTTTGCTGACTCACGCGAGCGGCCTGCTGCATGTTGTGAGTCACGATGACGATGGTGTAGTTCTTTTTGAGTTCGAAAATCAGGTCTTCGACGCGAGCTGTTGATTTGGGGTCGAGTGCCGATGCGGGTTCGTCCATCAGGATGACGTCCGGGTCTGTGGCCAGTGTTCGAGCGATGCACAATCGCTGTTGCTGTCCACCGGAAAGTGACATCGCTGAGCTGTTGAGGCGATCTTTCACTTCGTCCCACAACGCCGCGCGTTTCAGCGAAGTTTCGACGATCTCGGTGAGTTTCGCCTTGTTACGAAGACCGGCGACCTTCGGTCCGTAGGCGATGTTGTCGAAGATCGATTTTGGAAACGGCGTTGATTTCTGAAAAACCATCCCGACGCGTTTTCGAAGCAGCACGACGTCGACTGCAGGGTCGTAGACGTCGGAACCTTCCAGGAAGACGTCACCGGTGTGTCGCGTGCCGTCGATGATGTCGTTCATGCGGTTGAGCATTCGCAGAAACGTGCTTTTGCCGCAACCTGACGGACCGATCAGAGCGGTGACCGACTTCTCTGGAATGTCGAGCGACACGTCGAACAGAACCTGATTGTCGCCATAGTAGAAGTCGACGTTCTTCGCTCGGATTTTGACGGCGTGCGTTGCGTCGGCCGAAGAAGTTGCTGAGACCGTCGGTCGTGCAGTCGCCATTGCCGCATCACCTGGCTCTTCCCTCGCTGGCGCTGTGTCAGCTTTGGTTACGTCCACGCGAAGTTCCTCATTCTGGTCGATTGCGTTTGTTGGCAGAACGGTCGGCGTTGAGTTCATGAGTCAATCACCAGGATATTTTCTTCTGGGCTCGGTTACGAATCACGATCGCGGTCGCGTTGAAAATGACGAGGAGAATCAGGAGCACGAGGCTGCCTGCTGCGGCGAGATTCTGAAACTCTTCCTTTGGTTGCTCGATCCAGTTGGTGATCTGGATGGTGATCGAGGTGAAAACGTCGAAAGGAGCATCAAGCACTCGCTGTGGGTCCTGAACGGCTGCCATCGGTGTATCCAGGTTGCCCGGCGCGAAGGCAACATAGCTCATCGCACCGACCACGATGAGTGGAGCTGTTTCTCCCATCGCTCGCGAAAGTGCGAGAATGATGCCCGTGGCGATGCCGGGTATTGCAGCGGGGAGAACCTGATGCCGAATCGTCTGCCACTCGGTCGCTCCTAAAGCGTAGGACGCGTGGCGTATCGAAGGAGGGACTGCTCGTAAGGCTTCCTGTGAGGCGATGATCACAACCGGAAGTATCAGCAGGCTGAGGGTGAATGACGCGGCCAGCAGACAGCGTCCGAGTGGAAGCGGAATTTCGAGCGTTCCGAATCCGAGTGAGAGAGCCATTGTCCAGCCATCGGCGGCGGAAATCATCCCGAACATTCGGACAAACGCCGTGACGCCAAGCATTCCGTAGACGATCGATGGGACACCCGCGAGGTTCGAAAGGTTGAGTTTGATCAGTCGGGTGAAGCGGCTGTCGGTAGCGTATTCTTCGAGGTAGATCGCTGCGCCGACTCCCATCGGGACGGTGAAGATTGCCGTGAAGAATATCAGCCAGGACGTTCCCCATAGACCGGCGAGGAGTCCAGCTTTGCCGGGGCGACGAGAATCGAACCCTGTCAGAAACTGCAGGTCAAGCCAGCCCCAGGCCTGCGAGATCACTCCCGCCAGCAGAACGGCCAGAAACAGCAAGGCAGAAACAGTTGCGATGCGGCAGGTCCACTCGAAGCAGGTCGAGATGCGGTGTCGCCGCTTGAGAAGTGCGGCGTATTCAATTTGCTGATCGCTCAATTGTAGACCTCACGGAATCGCCGCAGAACGAACTGCGAGATGATGTTCATGACCAGCGTCATCAGGAATAGTGTCAGGCCGACGGCGTAAATGCTCTTCTCTTCGATGCTGCCGATGACGGCGTCGCCCTTGCTGACGTTGACGATGTAAGAGGTCATTGTCGCGACGCTTCCTAACGGGTCTGCGGTAACGATGGCGGTCTGGCCGGCAGCGATGGTGACGGCCATCGTTTCGCCGATCGCTCGCGAGACCGCCAGTAGGAATGAGGCAATGATTCCAGACAGAGCGGCCGGAACGACGACTCGTGTCGAGACGTCGAACCTCGTTGAGCCCAATGCGTAGGCGGCTTCCCGCAGGCTGCGAGGCACTGACCGCAGGACGTCTTCGCTGAGCGACGAGATCATCGGGATGATCATCATTCCGACGACGATTCCTGCACTTGCCGCGTTGAACACTCCAACGTCGAAGCCCAGCAGATCCTGAAAGATCGGCTTCAGCACGTACGGAGTCACGAAGACCAGAGCGAAGTAGCCGTAAACGACCGTCGGGATGCCGGCCAGAATTTCCAGCACGGGCTTGATGATTGACCGAGTTTTCGGAGCGGCGTATTCGCTGAGATAGATGGCGCTGCAGAGGCCGATGGGAAGTCCGATCAGGGCAGCGATCCCCGAGATCATCAGCGTGCCGCAGACCAGCGGCATTATTCCAAAATGCTTCTCGGTGTAACCCGGCGTCCATCGCGTTTCGGTGACAAACTCTGTGACTGAAACCTGCTGAAAGAACGCTTCGTTTGGTCTGGCTTCGCCGTTGGCTCCAATCTGCTGCGGAGCCACGTCATAGATTGCGTTGCTGAAGAGGACGGACACGATTCCGAAAGTCGTCAGGATTGAGACCGCTGCGCAAAGAAATAACAACGACCGAATACCCGACTCTTTGAGACGGACAAGCGATGCTGAACGGTGTAACGACGTGGTCGCTTTTGAGTGCGGCACGTCGGAACCGGGAGCTGTGGACATGATTAAGAATCTCCTGACCGGTCGGCGGGTTGATTAGCCAGCCGACCGGCCAAACGAGTTCTGTGTTGCGAGTGTTACTCGCCGATCGCCGCATTCAATGCTTCGACTGTTTCCGCGTGGGTCTCTTTGCCCAGGCGGACGTAGCCGACTTCGCTGACGAGATCCTGACCGGCTTCCAGGTAGTAAGTCAGGAAGTCCGCCAGCTCAGGGCGAGCGAGCCTGGCTTTGTTCACATAGAGGAACAGCGGTCGCGACAGCGGAACGTATTTCCCGCCTTCAATCGTTTCCGCAGTTGGAGCAACGGCATCAGCGACGTCGTCCGTTGCTGAAACGGGCACGGCCTTCAGCTTGTCGGCATTTTCGCGGTAGTACGCAAAACCGAAGTAGCCCAGAGCGTACTTTCCGCCGGAGACTCCCCGAACCAGAATGTTGTCGTCAGAGCTCGGCGTGTACTCGGTTCGGCTGGCCCCTTCTTCACCACAGATGACGTCGGTGAAGTAGTCGAAAGTTCCAGAGTCGGTGTCAGGACCGTAGAGCTGGATTTCGTGGTCCGGCCATGATGGATCGAGTTCGTTCCACTTCTTAACCGTACTGCCCGGCTCCCAGAGCTGCTTGAGCTGGGCGACGGTGATCGCTTTGCACCAGTCGTTTTCCGGATTCACCACGACGCTGATTCCGTCGATGGCGACTTTCATTTCGAGGTATTCAATGCCGTTGTCTTTGCACTGAGTCGCTTCTTTTTCTTTGATCGGTCGCGATGCATCGTTGATGTCAGT
>JBLFXD010000461.1:0-6117 GCA_047611045.1 Planctomycetaceae bacterium
GGAAGCTCGCTGAATTAACAGTTTCGGTTTTGAAGTTTCGATGCGGCTACGGCGTTTTCAGGTAGCGGTTTGCGATTGTCTCGCCCAGCCACACGATGCCGCGGGTGTCGATGACGAGTTTTTTCTCCTGTTTGGGCAGGTCGAAGGCTTTGATGTGGATCAGGTTTCTGTCGGACGCGACTTCGCGTTCGAGTTCCGTCGTCACGTCGATCTTGTTGACTCGTGCGTCGTCGGTTGGCGGTTGTTGACTGACGTACCACTTGAGGTCGGGCATCGCCAGATCCACTCGACTTTGAGTGACCAGTGACATCAGCCGCTTCGGCGCTCCCTGGCGGAACGGTCCCCAGGACATGTCGTTTTCTCCGAGGTGATAGAAGATGCCGGCCAGTTCGACTTCGTGGCCTTTGTCCTTCAGGTCCTGAATGGCGCCTCGGATAAACGAAAGGAAGGCCGGATACAGATTGCGGGATTCGGCCGCGCTGCCTTCCGGTGTCCAGTCGATAATCTGCGATCCGCTGTGTGTAATTTTGGCGATGGCAACGTTCTCGACACCGGCGTCTCGCAACGTCGCGCCGAAACTCACCTCCGGTCCAAACGTGTCATAGAATCCGGCAGGCCCGAGTGGTTCCCAACCGACCGACACTTTGTAGCCTCCACCGAGGCTGTATTTGAATGCGATGTTCGGATCATCTTTGAGCAGCGATGCCTGGTCGGCGTCGCCGGACAGATCCTGCACGAAAGCCCGCTCACCCTCCATGTTTCGGTGACCGGCGAGAACGAAGAGCTTCACTTTGGAGCCTTTTGCATAAGGCCAAACCTTCAACGGTCGGTCGACCTGCTTTACTTTCCCGATGTTTCGCAGGTAGGCGTCGGCATAGTTCACTCCATGCTCAAGCTGCCCCAGCGTTCCGTAGTGATAATGCAGCCCCACTCCCCGACCGATTTCAACGCCGACATGTGAAGTCGCGACGTAATCGGCGAGCGGATCGTCCCTCGCCACTTCTTTCTGACCGAGGCTGATCGCGTACATTCGCGGACGAAGGTCCATTCCCCAGATCGTCTTGGTAGACAGCTCGCCGATGTAAAACCGAAGCTCGGGAGCCTTCAGGTCGCGACGACAGCTGGCCAGAAAGTTCTTCAGGTTCTTTCCATAGTTCGGCATGTAGTCGGCGTTGAACATGTCATTCTCGCCCTGATGCCACATGAACCCTTCCAGGCGATACTTGACGCCCTTGCTTTGAAGGTCGGCGAGCGCATCCCGGACCTGCTTCAGCAGCAGCGGGTACATCTTGAAACCGATCGGCTGGTCGGGATTCCAGTCGCCACCCAGATGCGTGCCTCCGGCGGCGACCTTGATAATCGCCACCGGAGCCTTCGTGCGTCGTGTGACCTCGCGAGCAAAACTCAGCTCGGGACCGACGACGTTGTTCACCGGCTGCAGGTCCACCCAGCCGTCGGACTTGACCTTGTTCTCTCGCCCGATGCTGTAGGAAAAGCGTACGTCCTTCTGTGAATTCTCAAGCCCAGCGAACGGCGGAAAACGCTGAATGTCCCGCACTTTCGAATCGGAGCCCACCATGTTCGACTGGCCAGCAAAGATGAAAACGCGAACGATGGCGGTGTCTTCATCAGCCAGTAATGGCCTTCCGCTGCCGAGAAGGATGACAAAAATAAACAGAACAACTGCACGCATCGAAAAAATCATAGAGACACCTCGTAACTTGTGAGCCGCAAGGCGCTAGCCGCGGGTCTTTGTCACCCTGGAATACTGGCGGCCAGCGCCTTGCCGCTCACACGCATGAAAACTAACTCTGTAAATAATCTAGCCTGTAACAATCGCCATCTCTCACGGCTTCCACTCTTTCAGGACCGCAGGGGCGGTCGCCCCGAAGAGGATGCGGCGGCCGTCCGGGGACCAGTCGCAATCGTAAATCCGCCAGTCGCGCGGCTGACCAGGGACATGCCTCGGCGGAGAGAGGCCGTCGCGGTTGACTGTGTAGAGCCGATTGATTTTCAACTCGGGATCGTTTGCTGAGAACAGGATTCGAGTTCCGTCCGGGTGCCAGTCGAAGTCTTCGTAGATAGCAGTTCCGGTGTAAATGATTTTGTGCTCGTTCGGTGAATTCACACTCGCGATCGCGATACTCTGTTCTCCGGAGCGGGCCTGCTGCTTGAACGCGATCCATTGACTGTCGTCTGACCAGCCGAAGTTCCAGTACACGTAACTTAGCTCGGCCGACTGCTCGTCGGTCAGCATGTTGCGAGTTTCTTTCGTTTTCGGATCCGCCAGCACGATATTCCGACTGTCCGAGTACGCGATGTATTTGCCGTTGGGAGACCATTTCGAACCCCAGCCGCGCGCCGCAAAGACTTTCCGGTCGGAGCCGTCGGCGTTGACCGTCGCGATACTCCTGCCGGACTGGCTGAAGACAACCTGTTTCCCGTCTGGAGAGAAGCTCGGCATGAAACCCAGCCCGAGATTGCGCAGGTCAGAACCGTCGGGTTTCATCGTCATCACGGTTGTCGTACTGGACGGACCCTGAGACATGTCGAGCACGACTGACTTCCCATCGACTGACCATTCGGGTGACCCGAGAAACCGGAACGGAGCCTTCGGCACATGCACGACGTCGATCTTCGCTGGCGTGACGCGGGCCAGACCCTCTTCCAGATTCACGTTGGCAGTGATCCATCCTAAATGAGAAATATGCGCTCCGAAGCGGGCCGGCGATTCGCTCCACACCTGCTGCTCGTCGAGCAGTAGAAACTGCCCGTAGGCGGAATAGTTTGCCGCCGCAAACTGCCACTGCAATTTCCTGTCGTTGTCGGGGTGGACTTCCAGTGCGAGCAGGATTTCCGGATTCGAGTCGATCGACCACGGCATGAGAATTCCGCCGCCCAAGCCGCTGTCGGATTCGTACGAGAACTTATGCAGCGGCTCATCCTGGAGCATCGGGCCGGGCTGTCCCCGCGCACCCGTTTCGGCAGTAAACCGTTTCGTCAGAGCCATCGCCTGGGCAAACAATTCTTCCTTTGTCGATGCTGGTTGCGGCGCGTCGGGGAGCGGCTGCCAATTGAGTCCGGACGTGGCGACATCCCAGACGCTTCGGCCGGCGTCGGTCATCTGAAGCGGGCCGGAGTGCAGCGAGTGGAACTCGTCGACTTCGCCCATCACCGCAGCGGTCAGCCGTCCCTGCATGATCGTTGTGCCGATCGCCACGGGGCGTCCGACTTCGTCCGTCCAGAGAACCAGTTCGCCGTTGCTGGACGGTCCCTGTCTGGCTTCACCGATGAACGTGGCGACTGGATCGAATTCGTCGCCGTTCTCGTCTTCGGCTGTCAGCACAAACTGTTTCAGTCGTGCCTGGGCGTACTGTTTCCACAGCGGAATGTTGGGCTCTCGGATTTGCTTAATGTCCGGAACGTGCATCGCGTACAACCTTCGCTGTCCCGACGAATCTGCAGCCGGCATGTGCATCAGCTTCTCGGCCCGCACGCGAATGTTTTTCCAGGTGGCTCTCATGCGGCCACCCGAACCACCGGCGACACCGAGTAGAAACATGCCGTCGATCGAGACCTTGCGATTCGTGACCGGGATTTCCGAGACCACGCGAAACTGATCCGAATCGCCTTCGGCAAACAGCGAGTACGCTATCTTTCCGCGGCGAGCCAGTCTCAAACGCCCGGACGTCGACTCGTTGTTATCGATTGCTGAGGTCGACCGCCGTGCGCCGTCCCGTCCCAAGGTACTCACATGGCCGCGCACGAATTGCCACCCATCACCAGCCATTCCCCGAGAAACACGAAGATCGTTCGACTGGTTATCGTGAAGGCGAGCGGCCAGCTGAATCGAGCACTCTTTGGCGGACTTCAGATCCAGATTGTCGAACGCCGCCTCGATATCGAAGTCTCCGTGAATCTCAAACCGCAGCATCAGCATCGCATTCAGAAACTCCGTGCGGGACTGCACGTCAACGGCCACTCCGTCGGGCCGAAGCCTGACATACCGCGAAGCGTTCTGTCCGCCGAGTTTGAAAAATTCAGAAGGGATCTCGTCTGTGGTGAAATAGTGTACGAATTCCGACTTCAGCTCCGGCAGTGCCGCGTCGATCTTTGCCACACGTGGATCTGCGAGTCCCTGCTCACTTACCGACGGCAGAGTCTTCGGCCAGTCGCCTCGCATGGCGATATTGCGGACTCGGACGGTCGACACATCCGCAAAGTGGAACAGTCCGAATGTCCGTTCGTTTTCCGGCTCCAGCACGCGCTCATAAATGGCTTCGTCATTCAGTGTGAGCGTGACGGTGTTTCCGGCGATGGCAACTTTCATGTGATTCCACTCGCCGGTTTGGAGTGGCAACATTGCCGGCCCGCGTCGGTTTTCCGGTTCGTCAATTCGATTGTCCGGTCGCAGTTCGGTTCGGTTATATCGTCCGTCAGTGATCGAGTGGATCCGGACGCCGTCTGGTTCGAGTAGAAACGCCAGCCGATCCAGCGCGGGATGAGTCTCTACAGCCGCCGGT
Source organism: Planctomycetaceae bacterium (assembly GCA_047611045.1). Taxonomy (GTDB): domain Bacteria; phylum Planctomycetota; class Planctomycetia; order Planctomycetales; family Planctomycetaceae; genus JABMPE01. The sequence continues at coordinate 4,524 of JBLFXD010000461.1, forward strand.
CCCGGCTGATAGAAGAAGTCGTACTCGACGGCCCCGTCCTCAACGAGCGGTCGCTGATAACGCAACAGGCTCTCGCCACATCCGCCGGTTACGAAACCGCGTCGTCGACCGAGTAACTCGCCGGAGCCAACCTCAGCCGGGATGTATTCCCAGTTGCCGCCCTCCACCGCCGTCGACTCGCCGTAGTACGGCACCCAGCCAGTAAGCTGTGTCGACGCGGCCAGTTCGACCGTTTCGGGAATGTCCGGTCGACCGGTGACTCGGGCATCGCGAATGGTGGCAACGCTTTGCCACCTCGACTGGAAGCCGACCCACGGATTTGAATGCTCGTCCAGCTTTGTCTCGCGAACCACGCGACCGTTGACAAAGATGCGTCGCACTCCGTCCCGAAATTCAGCTCGCAGTCGAGCTGGTTGACTTCGTAGAACTATTGGCGAACCGAACGGCTCGATCTTGATGGCAGCCGGACGAAAGGTTCCCACCGTGACGGAGTCGCGTTTCCAATAGAGCGAGACATTCTCGCCGGCCGAGTAAATTCCGCAGCCGCCATTCGGATTGAGTTGCCCTTCGATTTCAAAGTTCCCACCTAAGGGCGACTGGAAGAGCAGGTAGTCATCGCTGTGGCCGGAGATTTGGCCGAGCGCGCCGTCGTCCCGGTGATACCAACGCGTCTCCGAGTTTCCAGCCGATTGCGATACGGCTCGCCGGGCAGAAACCGGAACCCAGTAGCGCGGACTTTTCGGAATTCTGGCTGGCTCGCGCGAGCCTCCCGCAACCAGATACTGAAGCCAGCCAGTCAGCGCAGTCACGTGAGCGTGCCAGGGTTCTGATCTCGGCGGCGTCGCTCGACTGGCTCGCTGTTGCCGCAGCAAAGAAAGCAGTTCAGCGACAAGATCGTCTTTCCAGAACCGTTGAATTCCTCGCCAGGCGACCAGCGTTTCGGGCCACATGTCGTGGATATTCGGCGGCTGTTGCCCATTCACGAGCGTCAGCAATTTCTGAAGTGCCTCGCCGGCCGCGTCAGCTTCGCCGAGTTCCAACAGCGTCAGTGCCAACAGAGAAAGTCGCGCCCGGCGCGGCAGCGATTCATCCGGGACAGCCGCCGCAGTGATTCGGTCCCGCAACTCGGCGAGACGCTTTGTCTCAATCGCGACGTCGAGCAGATCGAATGCCGGTGAGACGAGTGCGGAACCGTTGAGCGATTCGCTGGCTTTATCTGCCGCTGAGAGTTCACCCGCCGCGATGAACTCACCCTCTGCTCGGAAGCCGTGATCCGGGCCGGGGAGCACCCAATCTGCCAGGAACTCGAACCGCTCGTCGTCGGGAAGTTCCGCCGCGCGACGTCGCACCGTAGTCACATTGGTCGACAGAAACTCCTCGCCGGCGATTTCGTTGAACGCCTGGCGAACTCCGGGTGAGAGTTCATCGCCAGTCGTCACTGCGGGGTTGGCGAGAAAATCCTCCGGCAGCGTTTCAGGCCAGTCGCCGGACATCACGACATTTCGCACTTGGGCACCGGTACGCGACGAATCTCGGAACAACCCGAACGACGGTGCCACCTGACCGCCGACATCGTCCGCGCGTTGATAGATGA
>JBLFXD010000462.1:0-6116 GCA_047611045.1 Planctomycetaceae bacterium
ATGAACAGCAAAATCATGTCCATCAAACGCAGAGTCGGCGGATACCGCAATCGCGAAAACTTCAAAACCGCCATCTTCTTCCACTGCGGCGGCCTCGACCTCTACCCACGATAAACCCAGATGGACCGAAAAAATCGAACACGCCGCACTGACAGTCGACCGTCAGAATCTGAGCGTCACAGTGAGCGCCGGCGTCGCCGAGGTTCTGCCAGGAGACACGATTTCAAAAGTACTGGCACGAGCCGACGAAGCGCTGTACGCCGCGAAGGCCGCGGGCCGGAATCAAACCTGCCTCGAAGACGACGGAACGATCGTCGAAGTCAGCCAGCTCCGCCCGATGGATGCAGAAGTCGAATGTCCTGTCGCCTGAGAGGTTGTGCGACCGAGCGGGACGAATCGTATGCCTGGTCAAGCGAGTTCGGGGATGTGGTCGCCGTAGGAGATGTGGATCGGGCGGCCGGCCTGGTCGTTGAAAGTCTGGCGGTAGTCGATCCCCAGGTGGTGCAGAATCATTGAGCGGAAGTTCTGCGGAGTCAGTTCTCGCTTGATGGGGTGTTCGCCTTTGGAGTTGGTTGCACCGATGACCTGGCCCGTGCGAGTGCCGCCGCCGGAGACCAGAATTGACATGGCGTGCGGCCAGTGGTCGCGGCCCCAGTTGATCTTTCCGTCGCGGCTGCCGGGACGTTCGTTGCCGCGAGGCGTGCGGCCAAACTCGCCGGTCACGATCACCATGACGTCCTCGTCCATGCCGCGATCGTAGATGTCTTCGATCAGTGCGGTCACTCCCTGATCGACGCCCGGAAGACGTTCGCGCATCGCTGTCGGCAGGTCGCCGTTCACCGCGTGGTCGTCCCAGTTGTAGACCTCTTTGCCACCGGGAATGCTGACGGTGACAAGGTTCACACCCGCTTCAACAAGTCTTCGAGCAAGCAACGCCTGTTGCGCCCAGCCTTCGCCGTAGCGTTCGCGGGTTGATTCTTTTTCCAGGGAAAGATCGAATGCGGTGCGTGCGCGGTCGGTTGTGAGGATCTCAAAGGCCTGCTGGTTGAAACCGTCGAGCGATTCCATGACGCCGCTGTCGAGGTCGCCTCTCAGCCGATCGACCGTTGTGAGTAGCTCTTTGCGATTGGTCAGTCGCTGGCCGTCGATGGTTGCCTTCGCGTTCTTAAGACCGGCTTCGCTAACCGTGGGCGGACGGAAGACGTCGCTCCAGTAGCCGGTCGCGGTCGTCGGCACGTAGCTGTAATGCGTTGCTCCCATTCCGCAGGCGACTGGCATTCCGCCGTGGCACTGACCGAATACCCGGCTCACGACGGCTCCGATTTCCGGGTGCACCGATTCGTGCTTCGACTCGTCCCAGTCCGGGTAGCCGCTCATCATGACGGGGATGCCGTCGTTGTGGCCGGCGTGGTTATGCGAGCAGGATCGGATCAGCGAAAACTTTTCGGCAATCTTCGCGTGCATCGGCAGCAGTTCGCAGATATCCATGCCGGGAACGTTCGTGTTGATCGGCGAAAATGGACCACGGATTTCCCGCGTCGCGTTCGGCTTTAAATCGTACGTCTCGAGATGGCTTGGTCCTCCATTCTGCCAGAGCAGAATTACGGATTTGGGAGACGGCGACGCTCGATATTCGGACTCCGGTGCGGCCTGAGTCTGACGACGCAGGTAGTCGGCCAGAGTCAGTCCACCGATGCCCAGAAACCCGGCACGCATGAAGTGACGACGATCGATTCCGTCGCAAAGTCGATGACGATTGGTCAGCAGTTCAAGCAAGTGACTGTCCTCAGTCAGAAAGTTATTAGCCACAGAGAGCACAGAGGCCACGGAGTTGTTCTTGTAAGAGCTTCTCGGTGTCCTCTGTGATCTCCGTGGCTTTATTCTTGTTGCGTGCAAGTAGGGTGGGCACCGCCCACCAAATTAATCCTGATTGGTGGGCGGTGCCCACCCTACTGTCCGTGTCAATTCAGCTCGGCAATGGGTTTTCCGAAAGGCAAAATCGGCATCGGTCGACCGGCGGCGTCGATAAATTCGGCTCGGTAGTCAACACCCAGGTGCCGATACATCGTCGCCAGCAGATCGTTTGGATCCAGTTTGTTGTCCTTGGCGTAGGCACCGTTGGAAGTTGTTGACCCAATGACCTGACCCATCGGCATACCGCCGCCTGAGACGAGAACCGACATGGATCCAGGCCAGTGATCGCGCCCGGGCTGGATGACTCCTGAGCGAGTTCCTTTTTGAGGATTGATCCGCGGCGTGCGGCCGAACTCGCCCGTGACGACGAGCATGACTTTCTTGTCCAGGCCCCGTTGATAGAGATCGTCGACCAGTGCAGCGATCGCGCGGTCGAAGATCGGCAGTCGTGCTCGGGCATCGTCAAACAGGTGACCATTCACAGCGTGGATGTCCCAGTTGCCGATGCCGTTGGGAACGCCGGGGTTCTGCATCTGCATCGTGACGAAGGTCACTCCGGCTTCGACCAGCCGACGAGCCAGCAACGCTCGTTGGCCCCATTTGTGGCGACCGTATCTTTCTCGGGTCTTCGGATCTTCGCTCGAAATGTCGAACGCCTGTTTTGCCCGATCGCTGGTTAAGAGACTGATAGCTCTGTCATTGAACTCGTCGATCGACGCGAGCGAGCCCGTGCGGTCGAGGTCTCGCTGCATGTCGTCGAACGATTTCAGCAGTGTGACGCGGTCATCGAGTCGGTCTTTCAGGCTGCCGGACATCGACAGGTTCGGCACTGAGAAGTTGTCAGCATTGGGGTCGCGAGCGACGACAAATGGCAGTTCGGATTCACCCAGGTACGAGCTGCCTCCGCCGTAAACTCGGTTGGCGCTGCCGACGTAGTTGGGGATCCCAATGCTCCGCGATTTTTTCATGCGGCTGACGACGGTGCCGATCGTTGGGAACTGCGAAATCGGATCGAGTGGCCTCAGTGGATCGCGTCCCGAAAGAAACCGTCCCGCTCCACCGGCGTGATTCGCGAAGCCGTGCGAGATCGAGCGAATGATCGTGAACTTGTCAGCGACCTTCGAATGCTGAGGCAGCAGCTCGCAGACATCCATGCCCGGCACATTCGACGCGATCGGCTGCAATTCGCCGCGGTAGTCGAGTGGTGCTTCAGGCTTTAAATCGTAGGTCTCCATGTGGCTGGGGCCGCCTTGCAGCCAGATCAGAATTATCGACGTGTCCTGTCCGGTCTCGTTCTTTGCAGCGGCTCGTAACCGAAGCACGTCGGCCAGCCCGAGCCCACCCAATGCAAGGAAGCCGGCCTGGAGAAAGCTGCGTCGTGATTGCGGACTGGGACAGAGTGGGGTTTTACGTGCCATGAAGCTGATCCTGAACGCGGCGGGAAGCGAGGCGAGATCGTAACGGTGGAGGGATTTGCTTTGGGGAGGATTGAGGCGACCATTGTCGCAAAGTCGACCGTCGACATTCAACATCGGCATGCGACGTTAAGAGATTGTGAGTTTTTTGATTGTACGGTGTGACCATCGGGCTGAGTGATAACTGCGGGGTGCCGTCGCGGGCAATCGTTGGAGTTTCTTACCGCCCGGTTTGCTCGCAGATCCCCTCGCCGGCACACCGTGATCAACCGTTCGGCCCGCTGGTCACACCCTACAATCGAGAACTCACAGAGTGGATCCGTTACGACTTTTCGATACTCCACGCTTTGGCGAGTTCGACGAGCACGTTGACGGCAGTTTCGAGTTCTTCCTTACTCGTCCATTCGAGGGGCGAGTGAGGGTTGTGTTCGCCGGTGGAGAGGTTTGGGGTGGGGAGTCCTCGTTCGGTGAGGATTGATCCGTCGGTGCCGCCGCGGATGATTGTCAGCTTTGGCTCCAGGCCGGCGGCTTTCATGGCCTGTTCTGCTTTGGGGATGGCTCGCGGCTCGGACTTCAGGCCGTCCGCGAGGTTTCGATACTGCTCATGAACGTCGACCGTGATCGTTGCTTTTGGGTAAGCCGTTCGAAGGTCTCCGGCGATTGATTCCAGCAGGGCCGCCTGTTCGGCGAGCTTTGCCGTGTCGAAGTCTCGCAGAATGATCTTCGCGTGGGCTTTGGCGACGCCGCCTTCGAGAACGTAGGGATGAATGAAGCCGTCGCGGCCGTCGGTGGTTTCCGGGCTGAGATGGTCTTCGGGAAGCTTCGCCAGGAAGTGAGAAAGAATCCGCAGCGAGTTCACCATCTTCCCTTTGCCTTCGGAAGGGTGAGTGTTGATTCCTTCGACGGTGATCGTGGCTCCGTCAGCGGAGAACGTTTCAAAGTCGATCATTCCTCGACCTTCGCCGTCGAGCGTGTATCCACAAACGGCGTTTAGACCTGTGATGTCCAGCTTGTCGATACCTCGACCGATTTCTTCGTCGCACGTAAAGCACAGCCGAATCGGCCCGTGAGGAATCTCCGGATGATTCATCAGCCAGTCGGCGGCCGCCATGATCGCCGCAACACCGGCCTTGTCGTCGGCTCCAAGCAGCGTCGTTCCGTCAGTCGTGACAATCGTCGCGCCGACCAGCGATTTCAGGGCGACGTTTTCTTCGACTCGGATAATTCGCGAAGAATCACCGGTCAGAACGATGTCGCTGCCGTCATAGTTTTCGTGCAGAACCGGTTTCACATCGGCCCCGGAGAATTCAGGCGACGTATCAACATGAGCGATCAGGGCAATCGCCGGAGCATCGTGTTGGACTGTTGCTGGGACGGTCGCGGTGACGATGCCGAATTCCGTGAGCGAAACGTCGGCGAGCCCGATGTCTTGGCATTCGTCGGCGAGCATTCGCGACAGGTCGAGCTGCTTAGAGGTGCTGGGATAAGTGTCCGAGTTTTCGTCCGACTGCGTGTCGACTTTGATGTAACGCAGGAATCGATCAAGCACGCTTTCCATCTCGAAATACCAATCCGTTGCTGTGTCTGACGTTTTGAATCGTGTCGCGGAAAACGTCGGCGGGAACAAGCTCCTCGCAGTTTCGGCAGTTCATCGACTACCGTTGCCGGAACTGCGCAGGACTTGTTCCAGCCTACGAGCAGGTTCTGGAGTCGATTACAGGTTCGCTGAAAGCAGCCACAGGATCACAAACACGGTCAACATGAAACCGGTGATTGTGATGAACAGTCTCGCAGCTCTCTTGAGAATTCGCTCGGTCAGTTCGTAGCGGCTGGCGCTGTAGACAAGGCTGATCGCCCCGGCCAGCGGGAGCACGTACCAGGTCGTGTTCTGAGCGACGGCGAGTAGCAGGAGGGAGGCAATCATGAGCTGGCTCCCGCTGCGGCAGTGGCCGGTTCGGGCGTGTTGGCACTTTCTTTGGCGTCTTCGTCAGAAGACTTTTCGTCGGAGTCGGGCTCTTCGTCACCGTATCCGTAGGCCGGCCCCTGAAGAGCGTCCCACACGGCGAGAATGTTCAACAGGCCGGCGATCCATGTGTAAACCAAGGCAAGCTCGTACTGCTTGCCAAGCTTGCCGTTCAAATACTGCAACGACTCATCGTCGAGTGGTGCCAGGTAGTGGTTGTAAAACGGCCTGGGAATTGTTCCTTCGATCATGCCAAGGTCGGCCGTCTTGTCGACAACCCGGACGAAGAACCGCCGACGTTCCCCCGAGAAATCAAGCTCCTGCTTGTCCAGCACAAGTTCGCTCAGCGTCACGTTGTCGAGACCGGTGACCCGGTCGCCGAGCTGTAGTGACCCGGAATTTCGCGATCCGAGCAGACTAACCTGCACGGTATTTCCGTCGGCAGTTTGTCCATTGAAAGTGCCTTCGAACTCTGTCCCGAATCCATAGTCACCAACTCTTACAACGCCAGAAACCTGCCCGGTGATTTCCGGGTGTCCCAGCTCGACGTGGTTCAGTCTGCCAGTGAATTCGGCGTCGATCTCTTCGAGAATATCCCCAGGCTTTCGATCAGCATCTTCGGCTTCACGCTGGTCTGCGTGCCTGAATTGCTGAGCAACGGCGGGCAGAGCAGGAAGTCCGACTCCAACCTGAGCCACATAGCCGAACGTTCGCTGCCGCGACTGTCCATCCTCGGCCTGATCGTCCCAGCGGAAGTGCACCGCCTTGGCTTCACCCAGTGAGCAGCCCCAGAAATAGATACCTAGCACGCAGACGCTGTAAAT
>JBLFXD010000463.1:0-6115 GCA_047611045.1 Planctomycetaceae bacterium
AGAGGTACGCGAACCGAAGAGTCAGCTCAAAGCCAGTCGCACCGGCCCCATCGTCCAAGTCAAACCCTCCTCACTCCGCTCTGAGCCCCAAACTCCGCGAGGAAGCAGACCGTCCGGGAATTGCTGATATCTCTGGAACACTGAGCAGTTCCTGATTCAGCCCCCAGCGATTCCAGATTTCTTTCAGTTCGGCTCCAGTGACGGTGCCGAGTGTGGTTTCGGCGATTCGGTGTTGGGTGTGGAAGTCGGCGAGTGTGTAGGAGTCAGGATCGAAGCTCAGCAGGTGGTTGAAATCGGCACCCCACATGCCTCGGTCGGCCGGTCCCCACCACAGTCCGAAATCAGCGTGGCTCTTGCTGAGCATGAGATGCAGGCACTCGATGGCGAGGTTGGCGCGTTCGTCGAAACGGCGCGGGATCGGCGTGTCAGCTTCTGGCAGGTTCAGCCACTTCCAGTCTTCGCCGAACTGCATGTGGCGCGCGACTCGATGCTGGAGATCCTGCACGACCAGGTCTGGCTGGCTGACGCGGTCAAAGCCGTCCGAGCCTGCAAGGAAGAGGTGAGGGGTATTGCTGAAGCGACCGAATTCTGCTTTGTCGCAGAACGGCGCGAGTATGTAGAGAGGCGATCCGGATGGTTGGGATTGGGGTGGAGCAAACCGAGGACCTGGTTCTGCAGTCTGAAGGGCGTTCGATCTGCGACGACAAGGGCGTTTTCTTCGATGGCTGCAGGCAGACGCGTCCAAAGGGTTTTGGTCACGCTGTTCTCGTCGGGCTTGCCGATCAGGATGAGGTTGCAACCTGCCTGCTGCTCGGCGGTGAGCGCCGTGTCGGCGACGACTGGAAAGCGAAGACGCATCGCGGTGTGAGTGGGACCGCCGTACGCGGCAAGTTTCTGGGCAGCGGCACGAAGTTGCGAGGTATGGTCGCCGCCAGTTCCGTAGACGATGAGCAGCGGCTCACCCTGGTAAAGGTTCGCGGCCCCGCCGGCCTCGTAAGGACGGATCGGTGGCTTCGCAGCGGCATCGGCAATTTGCCAGCGGTCGTTCTGAAATCGGTAGCGTTTGCTCGGCCGCAACTCGGAGTCGCCGATTCGGACAGTCTTTACATCAGGGATCAGATCGAGCTTCAAGGAAAGTGCAGCGACGTTCTGTGGGCGGATCGTGACGGCGCGGTCGTCGATGCTGGCTTCGACCGACGCTCGCCGGTGCGGATCGTCGAACTCGTCGATACGGAGCCAGTACGAGCGACCGAGCGAGGGCGCTTCGCAATCGTGTCGGACGGTTTCTGGAGCCGGGTTTCGGCGTTGCTCGAAGAGCCAGGTCATCAGCGGTTCGTGGGGGCCGGGAACGCCGTGGCCGGCTCCGGGGTACTCTTTGAGAATCGTCGGACAGCCCAGTGCCTGCATCCGCTGGGTCTGAACACGAGCGTTGCAGATGGACGACGTCCAGTCCCGGTCACCATGATGAAACGCGACCGGCAGGTTTGAGAAATTCCGCAGCGGGTAGTTGTTGCCAGCAGCGATGAGCGGGAGCACGGCGGCGAACTCGTCGGGAAAGCACGAGGCCAGATGCATCGCACCACTGCCGCCTGCGGATGACCCGACAAGGTAGATCCTGTTGGGATCAATCGGGTAGTTCCGCTTCATGAAAGCGATGACCTGCATCGCGTCGTAAGTCGAGATGGTCCGGTAACCCCAGATCCGATTGCGCGATGGTCGCACCTGAAAATGCGGGAATCTTTCGTTGGGCGGAACGCGCGGTCCGCCATTCAGGACAACGACGAGAGGATAGGACTCGACGCCATCGACTTTGGGGGGAGTCCGAATGCCGAAGGCAACGTCGGCACCGTCCGCCTCGCTTCGATATTTTTCGCTGAATGCAGCGTTCCAGCGGACCTCCGCCTGCAGCGGGCCGAACGCCGTGAGACACAGCAACGTCGTCAGAAGTCGCCTCATTACAAGCCTCCGTAGGCTACTTCGCCACGACTCCGGTCGGAAGCGCGACGGGGACGGGAATCAGACTGCGGATCAGTTTCCCGCTGGGGATTTCGTAGATCTGTACCTGACCGTCTCGCCCGCCGGCGACAAGGCGAGTGCCGTCGGTGTTCAGGCTCACCGAATAAACCGTCGCCGAGAGATTTGGAATCAGCGCTACCCGAGCTCGGTCGTCCGTCTTGTAGACTCGGATTTCGCGATACGCTCCGGCGACGGCGAGCAATTTTCGATCGAGGCTGGTCGCCATGGTCAGCACGGGGCCGGGCTGAGCTTCCATACCTTTGAAATACTGAGCACGTTTGGTGATTGGTCGGGCTCCGTTGCCCGCGCCGGAGACTTCGATGCCGCTGAGTGCGATTTTGAATTCGTAACCAGCGAGAGTTCGCGCGTGTCCGGACGCGAATGCGAACGTCGCGCTGCTGGAGACTGCCTGGACACGCTCGGTCGACATATCGACTGAGCGAAGCAGCTTGCCGGTTTCGACGCTGCAGACTTTGGTGGCTTTGTCGCGGCCTCCGGTGACGAGCATCTTGCCGTCGGGAGTCCAGTCCACGTCAAAGACCCAGTCGCTGTGAAGCGGGAAGCTTCGGACCGGCGCGTTCGTATCGAACGGGACAATGTGAGCGGAGCCGTCTGTTCCGCCAACGGCCACCGCTGCTCCGTCCGGCGAGAAGCTGCCTCGAAACAGGGTGTCGTGACCGACTCGCCGCGAAGTTATCAGCTTACCGGATGCTGCCTCGTAGAATCGCAACTCGCCAAAGCTGCTGGGAGAGCCTCCGACGACAACCAGCTTTGAGCCGTCCGGACTGAACTCAACGTGCGTCAGTAAGTCGCACTCGGTTGAGATGCGTTGTGGCTGGGCATCGCCCTCGGTCGGAAACAGCACGACTTCGCTTCGGCAGGCGGCAGCGATGCGCGTTCCGTCCGGGCTGATGGATACGCTGGTGACGGCCGGCGCGAACCGGTAGGTCTCGGGGATGACGACTTTCGGTGTGAGGTCACCCAGTTCGGCGTCGTCCTTCGCACCGGTGAGGATCCACTTCCGAATGATCTCAACCTTGGCTGCAGACAACGCGGGTTGCTGCTTGGGCATTTCCGGTTGGTCTCCGCTGATCATGTCGAGCAACGGGCTTTCGTCGACTTTTCCGGCGACCAGCGACGGTCCTCCATCACCACCTTTCAGCATGTCGGCGACCGAGTCCATACTCAGTCCGCCTTTGGCATCCGATCGCGAATGGCATCCTCGACAATGACGTCGGAAGATGGGCCACACGTCCTTCTTAAAGCTGACGCTGGTTGCGGTGGCTGGCTTGGTCGGTTCAACCTTCGCGGCTTCATCAGCGAAGCCCGAAGCCTGGATCGAAAAAACGGTGAGAAGCACAATGCTCAACATGATGATGCGCGGCATGAAAAGTCTCGTTGACGTCGATGGTGGGAGGTAGTGCGCGGGAGGCGGGAGCGGAACATTCCGCTGGTCCAGTCTACTCAGCAAATCGGTACTTCGACAGCAGAACGGCTTCGATCCGGCCGCGCGGGTCCGTCGGCTGAGCGGCAACCGTTGACGGTTGCTTCCTGGGCGACGAAGAAGTCGTCATAAAACGAGTCCCTCGCTGCTCAGTCCACAGACCTCTGGAGTAACTTTTGTAGTTGCGCACTTCAGCCACGAAGTGGCGACAGCGCATAGCCGTGGGCGTCAGCCCACGGATTAGAGTCAAAACGAAGATGTGAGCCGCGAAGCGGCGGCAGCAGAGATGATGCTGTCGCCACTTCGCGGCTAAGGTTCTTGTCTCACTTTTTTCTGCGGGCTGACGCCCGCAGCTATTTGCTGCCGTCGCTACGCGACTCCAAACAGCGCAACTTCAAAAGGAGTAATCCCCGATGTCCCGTCATCAGATGAAGCCCTCGCGTCCAGCCGTCGTACTGATTGCCGCGTTGTTGGCGATTGTCAATGTTGGAGTTCTGCTCGCAGCCGAGCCGGCGTTGACCCTCAAGGTTGTTCCTGATCGTGAGTCAGCGATTTACGACGTCGGTGAAGAGGCGGCGTTCGTCATCACCGTCTCACGAGGTGACGAACGGGTGACTGATGGAAGCGTCAGCTTCGTCGTTGACGATTTTCTTTCATCGGGGAAAGCTGCAGGACTACCCCAGGGGAATGTCGAACTTGGCGACGGGCCGACGAAGGTCGTTGCGAAGGGACGACGCCCGGAGTTTCTGCGATGTCAGGTGACTTACACTCCAGCCGAGGGGAAAGCGGTTCGGGCAAGTGCGGGTGTCGGATTCTCTCCTGAGAAGATTGGCTTGAGCCTTCCGGTGCCTGATGACTTCGACGAATTCTGGGCGGAGCAGAAACAGCAGCTTTCCAAAGTCGCACCAGAACCGAAGCTGACGCCCGTCGAGAACACGGTTGACGGTGTCGAAAGCTTCGATGTGCAGGTGCAGTGTCTGGGCGGTGCCCCCGTATCGGGATACTTCTCGAAGCCGATCGGTGCGAAATCGAAGAGTCTGCCGATCGTACTGTGGGTTCACGGAGCGGGCGTTCGCAGTTCCAGTCTTGGGAACTCGCTGAAAGGTGCTCAGCATGGATTCCTGTCGATGGACATCAACGCGCACGGTAGTCCGAACGGAAAGCCAGGGGCCTTCTACACCGAGTTGAGTCGTGGAGCGTTGAGCAACTATCGACATGCCGGAAGGGAAAGCCGCGACACGATCTATTTCCGCGGGATGTATCTGCGCATCGTCCGGGCGATTGACTTCCTAACGGCTCAACCGGAGTGGGACGGCAAGACCGTCGTCGCGGTCGGTCACAGCCAGGGAGGCGGGCAGTCATTGGTTGCTGGCGGGATCGACGATCGTGTGACGTTTATCGCTCCGGGCGTGCCGGCGATCTGCGACCACTCGGGAAACTCAGCAGGCCGAGTTAATGGTTGGCCGAAACTGGTTCCCAACGGCGCCGACGGGAAGCCCGACCCGAAGATTCAAATGGCCGCTCGGTACGTGGACGCTGTGAACTTTGCGACGCGATGCAAAGCTGAAGCAATCATGAGTGTCGGATTTATCGACGCCGTTTGTCCTCCGTCGAGCTGCTACGCTGCTTACAACGCATTGCTCGGCAAGAAGAGCGTCATCAACGAGCCGCTGATGGGCCACGCCGCTCCGCAACACATTCAGGATGCCTTCTGGGCCCGAATCGTGGAGCACGCGAAATCGACGAAGTAAGGTTCGTTCTTCTGTTCGCTCGACTTCAGACTAAGTGGTCGAGTTCGCAAATTCGCATAGGGTAACCCGAAGCGTCAGCGAGGGATTTGCATTCGTCAGAGTCCCTCGCTCACGCGTTTTGAAGTTGCACAGTTTTGAGGCCCGGCGTGGCTGAAAGCCACTTTTTACCGTAGCCTGGGGCACCGCCCCAGGATTCCGATTCGTTACGAATCTCATTGGCCAAAGGCCATACTCACTGACATCTCTGCGTGACGTGAATATGGCCTTCGGCCAAATGGGCCTTATTTTCCCGGCTCCCTGGGGCGATGCCCAGGCTACGGTGAAGAATGGCCTTTGGCCAAAACTGTCGCTGTCCGAAACTGTGCAACTTCAAAACTCACGCGTCGGGTTACCTTGACGACCCCATACGAACTTGTGGACCGAACTACTAAGGGATTAAAAATGTCGAAACGTTTAATTCAGCCGCTGCTGGTAGCCGTCGCCGTTTTGTTGAGTGCCGCGTCGGCGGTTGTTGCGGACGAGCACCCGCTTCGACTCACGCTTCCCGCAGAGATGTACGCGGTCGTCGGCGTCGACATGAATGTCTACTTTGACAACGTCGTGCTGACTGGAACTCCGGAGAATTTCCGCTTTACGGTCAGCTGCGACGTCGGAGAGACCGAGAAGCGACGGTGGCACCTCGCGCCGAAGACTCAGGATATCGGCAGCCATCAACTTGTCATTTCGGTCAGCGATGCGGACGGGAAAGAGCTGGCGAAGAAGGCGACTCGTTTGATCGTCGTCCCCGCTGACTCTGGTGCGGACCGGCAAGTAAAGATCCTGATCGTCGGCGACAGCCTGACGCACGCAACGGCGTATCCCAACGAGATTGCCCGCCTGTTGTCTCGCGAGGGAAATCCGAAGT